>JANMIB010000053.1:0-9390 GCA_031375605.1 Allobosea sp.
AAGATCATGTCCGGCGTGCCGCCCATGTCCTTGATGCCGCCGAGCGCCTTTTCTAGATTGTCGCGCTCGCGCGAGAGCATGAGGCGCTCTTTCTTGGTGAGGCCGGCCGCGCCGACGGCGAGCATCTCGTCGAGCTTGCGCAGGCGCTGGATCGAGTTCGAAATCGTCTTCCAGTTGGTCAGCATGCCGCCGAGCCAGCGGGAATTGACATAATACTGCGCCGAACGCTTGGCGGCATCCGCCACCAGATCCTGCGCCTGGCGCTTGGTGCCGACGAACAGCACGCGGCCGCCACGGGCCACGGTGTCGCTCACGGCGGCAAGCGCGCGGTGCAGCATCGGCACGGACTGGGCCAGATCGATGATGTGGATCTTGATGCGCTCGCCGAAGATGTACTGCGACATCTTGGGATTCCAGCGGTGCGACTGGTGGCCAAAGTGCGCACCAGCCTCGAGCAATTGGCGCATGGAAAATTCGGGAACTGCCATGGGGTCTTCTCCGGTTACAAGTGCCTCTGCGGACCAGTGCGGCGGATCAAGGCAAAGCAGCGATCAGCCACCGGATGGACGGAATGAAGCTTCCGACCGTTAAAGCCCGCATGTGGGATAAGTGAGCGGATACATTCGATCACATATTTTGGCAACCCTGAAAGAAGGGTTGGCCAGCAGATCAACACAACTCCACACTCACCACCCCTGGCACGGCCCGCAGCGCGCCCGCGATCTGGGGGCTGACCAGCCTCTTGCCCGGCAATTCGACCTCGATTTCCTCGCCGCCCTGATCGACGATGACGACGACGGAGACTTTTGCGTCGCCTTGCTGCTTCAGGCGCTCGACCAGCGCGTTCATGGGCTTTTCGTCCCGCACGAAGATGCGCATGTCCTGCTTCTGCTTGGCGGCGGCGGCATCGAGCGCTTCCACGCTTTCGATGCGCGGCTTGACCTCGTCACCGTCCAGCGTGGCGGAGACCATGAGCAGCACGACCTTGCCGGGCTCCAACAGATCGCGGAAGCGGCCAAGCCCTTCGGCAAACAGGATGGCCTCGAAATGCCCGCTCTGGTCGGACAGCTGCACGATGCCCATCTTGTTGCCGGTCCTGGTGCGCCGCTCGCTCCGGTCGATCACCGACGCGGCGATACGGCCCATGGAGGCGCCCGTCTGGCGCACGGTGGCGGCAAACTCGGAGAACCGGCGCACCCGCATCCGCTGCAGCACGACATCGTAATCATCCAGCGGGTGCCCGCTGAGGAAGAAGCCGACCGCGCCGTGTTCCTTCTGCAGCTTTTCTGACGCCAGCCACGGCTGATAGGGCGGAATGACCAGCGCATCGACCGCGCCCGAGCCGAACAGCTCGTTCTGGCCGCCTTCTGCCGCATCCCGCGTGCGCTGGGCCAGCGCGACGATGCTGTCGATGGCTGAGGTGGCGCGGGCGCGGTCAGCTTCGATCTCGTCAAGCGCACCGGCGGCAATCAGCGCCTCGATAGTGCGCTTGTTGACGCGGCGCGTGTCCAACCGGCGCGCGAAATCCGGCAGGTCGCGGTAAGGGCCGCCCTCCTCCCGCGCCGCGACGATACTGGCGACAGCTTCCTGGCCAACCCCTCGAATGGCGGCGAGCGCATAGCGGATTGCCCCGTCACGCACATCGAAATGGACGCCCGAACGATTGATCGACGGCGGCTCGACCTTGTGGCCCATGCGCTCGGCATCACGCCGGAACTCGGAGAGTTTGTCGGTGTTGGACAGGTCCAGCGTCATCGACGCGGCCATGAACTCGACCGGGAAATTCGCCTTCAGATAGGCCGTCTGGTAGGACACGATGGCATAGGCAGCTGCGTGGCTTTTGTTGAAGCCATAGTTGGCGAACTTGTCGAGCAAGTCGAAAATTTCGGAGGCAAGCTCTTCGGGAATGTTCCGCGCGACCGCACCTTCCACGAAGCGGCTGCGCTGCTGGTCCATTTCCTTCTGGTTCTTCTTGCCCATGGCGCGGCGCAGCAGGTCAGCCTCACCAAGCGAATAACCCGACAAGGCCTGCGCCACCTGCATGACCTGCTCCTGATAGACGATGATGCCATGCGTCTCGGACAAATAAGGTTCCAGCGCCGGATGAATGTAGCTGGCTTTTTCAAGCCCCAGCTTGCGGCGGCAATAGGTCGGGATGTTGTCCATCGGGCCGGGGCGATAAAGTGCAACCAATGCGATCAGATCCTCGATCCGGTCGGCCTTCATCTCGACCAGAGCCTTGCGCATGCCAGCGCTTTCCACCTGAAACACGCCGACGGTCTCGCCCCGTGCCAGCATCTCGTAGGTTTTCGGATCGTCAAAGGGCAGGCTGTCGAGCTTTACCTCGATGCCGCGCTGGGCAATCAGCGCCACGGCAGTGGTCAGCACGGTCAATGTCTTGAGGCCAAGGAAGTCGAACTTCACCAGACCGGCCTGCTCCACCCATTTCATGTTGTATTGCGTAACGCGCGCGCCCGTGCGCGGATCGCGATACAGCGGCACAAGCTGGTCCAGCGGGCGGTCACCGATCACCACGCCTGCGGCATGGGTCGAGGCATGCCGGTGCAGCCCTTCGAGCTTCTGGCAAATCTCCAGCATCCGCCCGACGATGGGCTCTTCGGTCGCTGCCATCTGCAGCTTCGGTTCTCCGGCAATCGCCTCCGCCAGCGGCGTGATCTTGCCGGGTGCCTGCGGAACCAGTTTTGTGAGCTTGTCGACCTGACCGTAGGGCATTTCGAGCACGCGCCCGACATCGCGCATCACACCGCGCGCCAGCAGCGTGCCGAAGGTGATGATCTGGGCAACGCGTTCCTCGCCAAATCGCCGCTTGACGTAATCAATCACCTCCTCGCGCCTGTCCTGACAGAAATCGATGTCGAAATCGGGCATCGACACACGATCAGGATTGAGGAAGCGCTCGAACAGCAGCCCGAACCTGAGCGGATCGACATCGGTGATCGTCAGCGCATAGGCCACGAGCGAGCCGGCACCCGAACCACGGCCAGGTCCGACAGGGATGCCCTGCTGCTTGGCCCATTTGATAAAATCAGCCACGATCAGGAAATAACCCGGAAACTGCATGCCCTCGATCACCGAAAGCTCGAAGGCAAGCCGCCTCTGGTAATCCTCAACCGTGAAACCAGCGGTGGCGCCGTGAGCCGAAAGCCTCAGGACAAGGCCAGCCTCAGCCTGATCCCGCAATTCGGCGCTTTCGCCACGCCCGTCTGCCGTCTCAAAGCGCGGGAGGATCGGCTTGCGCACGCACGGACGCCAGGCACAGCGCATGGCGACTTCCACAGTTGTCTCAACTGCCTCTGGCAAGTCTTTGAAGCGCCTGATCATCTCGTCGCGCGTCGCGAAGTATTGCCCGCTGCTCACACGTCGCCGGTCATCATCGGACATCAGTCGTCCCGACGAAATCGCCATCAAGGCATCATGGGCTTCATGATCCGCAGCCTTGCCGAAAAACGGCACATTGGTTGCCACGATGGGAAGTCCGCGCTCATACGCCAACTCAAGCAACGTGTTCTCGGAAGGCAGTCCACCACCTGCAGCCGGGCGCTGGATCTCGACATAGAGCCTGTCGCCATAGGCATGATGCAACGCGTCAAGACGATTGCCGGCAAGTTCACGCCGTCCATCTCGTAAAGCGCAATCAATCGGTCCGTCCATCCCGCCTGTCAGTGCCAGGACACCTTCGGCGTGCCCTGCGAGGAGGCCAAGGCGCACCACTGGCGGCGCTCCCAGTTCGGGAAGCATGTAAGCTGCGCTGATCAAGGCGAGCAGGTTCCCGTAACCTGTCTCGCTGGTGGCGAGCAGGACAAGCGATGGATACGTCACATTCAGAACACGCCTTGGGTCAGGCGCGACATCCTCGCAGTCAAGACTTATCTGGACGCCGACCAGCGGCTGAATTCCAGCCTCAGCAAGCTTTTCCGAAAATTCCAGTGCACCGAACAGATTGTTGGTGTCCGTAAGGGCAAGGGCTGGCTGCTTGTCCGCCAGCGCCAGCTTGCACAGCACCGGAATTGTCATCGCGCCTTCGAGCAGCGAATAACTCGAATGAACATGAAGGTGAACAAATCGGACATCAGGCGGAATCGACGGCATCATGCACTCCTGCCCCGTTATTGCGCCGCCCTGCCCGCGCGTCGAGAGCAGATGACCCAGAAAACGGACCTGTTCACACCCCCGGTGCAGAGAAGATCGCAGCCCATGTCAGGATCATCATGATGAAGGTGCCCAGAGAGGCCATCTCAGTGAGGCCAACGACGAAACGACGGGTCATGTCAGAACTCCATGTTTATGCTATGTCCTTTTATGTATCTGTTTTGTTCTAGCGTCAACGGTCAAACCAACGAAATTCTGGAAGAGCCGACGACATGCTTAATCCATCGGAACGACCTGCCCGCCGCGGATTGTCACCCGACGGTCCATCTGGGCGGCCAGTTCCATATTGTGCGTGGCGATCAGGGCGGCGAGGCCGGAGGCGCGCACCAGTGAGGTCAGCGTCTTGAACACATGCTTGGAGGTTCCCGGATCGAGATTGCCGGTTGGCTCGTCCGCCAGCAGCAACCGGGGCGCGTTCGCCACCGCTCGCGCAATCGCGACACGCTGCTGCTCCCCGCCTGAAAGTTCACCGGGCCGATGCTTCAGGCGCTCGCCCAAACCCAGAAAATCGAGCAGTTCAGCGGCGCGTTTTTCCGCCACTTTCTTGCCAAGGCCACGGATGAGCTGAGGCATCACCACATTTTCCAGTGCGGAAAACTCGGGCAGCAGATGGTGAAACTGGTAGACAAAGCCGATCTCAGTGCGGCGCAGCCGGGTGCGCGCCGCGTCATCCAGCTTGGCGGTCGCCACACCACCGACAAAGACCTCGCCCGCATCTGGATGTTCCAGCAGGCCAGCGACATGCAAAAGCGTGGATTTGCCCGTGCCGGATGGCGCGACGAGCGCGATCAGTTCGCCAGGCCAGATGGCAAAATCCGCCTTCTTGAGAATGTCGAGGGAGCCGCCGCTTTGCACATAGCTGCGGTCGACCTGGCTCAGGAACAGGGCCGGGGTTGCGGTTTCAACCATGACATTCAACCATCTACCGCCCTCACCCGTACCGGAGCGCTTCGACAGGATCGAGCTTTGCCGCACGCCATGCCGGATAAAGGGTTGCGAGCAAGGACAGGACCAGCGCCATTCCGACAACGGCGGCCACTTCTGTCGGGTTGGTCTGTGCCGGGATCTCGGTCAGGAACCGCACTGTGGGATCCCACAGTTGAGTGCCACTGATGCGGGACACAAACTGCTGGATCGACTGGATGTTTGCACAGATGAGCAGGCCAAGGGCAAAACCCGCAAGTGTGCCGACAATGCCGATGGAGGCACCCGTGATCAGGAATATCCGCAAGACCGAGCCGCTGGTTGCTCCCATCGTCCGGAGGATGGCGATGTCGGAACTCTTGTCCTTCACCAGCATGATGAGGCCTGAGACGATATTCAGCGCCGCCACCAGCACGATGAGCATGAGGATCAGGAACATGACGTTTCTTTCCACCTCGAGGGCCGAGAAGAACGTTCGGTTTCGCTGCCGCCAATCAGTCAGCACCAGCGGCCTTGGCGCATTGGCCTCGATGGCATCACGAACCTGCTGGGTTCGGTCTGCATTCTCGATGAAGACCTCAATGACGTTCACGTCGTCATCACGGTTGAAGTAAGCCTGCGCCTCACCAAGCGGCATGAAGGCAAATGTGCCGTCGAACTCCGACATGCCGATCTCGAACACGGCCACGACCGGATAGGCCTTGATGCGCGGGGCTGTGCCAAAGGGCGTCGACGCGCCGCGCGGGCTGATCACCGTCATGGTGTCACCGGCCCTGATCGAGAGGCTTTGGGCCAGCCTCTCGCCAATTGCGATGCCGTTTGCCGCATCGAACCCGTCAAGCGTGCCCTGCCTGATGTTGTTGGCGATGAACGGAATGCGCTTGATGTCCATTTCGCGCATGCCGCGCACCAAGACACCGCTGTTGCCATATTGCGATGAGGCCAGCGCCTGCCCCTCGACCATCGGGATGGCGAGCGTCACACCTTTCACGGCCATCAGTTTTGCGGCGACATCGGCATAGTCGTCGAGAGGGCGCTCGATTGGCGTCAGGAAGATGTGGCCATTCACACCGACGATCTTGTCGAGCAGTTCCTTGCGAAAACCATTCATCACAGACAGCACGATGATCAGCGTGGCGACACCCAGCATGATGCCCAGAAAGGAAAATCCGGCGATCACGGACACAAAGCCTTCGCGCCTGCGCGTGCGCAGATAGCGCGATGCGAGCAGCCATTCAAAACGGGCAAACGGTTTGGTGTCGGCAGGAGCTTCGATCATGCCGAGATCACACCTTTGTGCGACAGCTTGTCCAACGCTGCGGCGGGCGACATGGTCTCGCGCTCGCCGGACGCGCGGCGTTTGAGTTCAACCTTGCCATCAGCGAGGCTTTTAGGCCCGACAATCAGCTGCCAAGGCGAGCCGATCAGGTCATTGACGATGAATTTTGCGCCGGGGCGTTCGTCCCGGTCATCATAGAGCACATCAACACCCGCCTTGATCAGGCCAGCGTAAAGTTCGCTGCAGGCCGCATCGGTCGCGGTGTCACCCATCTTGAGATTGAGCAGCGACACGGTGAACGGTGCCACGGCTTCGGGCCAGATGATGCCGGCATCGTCATGATTAGCCTCGATCAGAGCGGCAATCAGCCTTGTCGGGCCGATACCGTAAGACCCCATGTGAACATGGGTGTCCTTGCCATCAGGCCCTGCGACCGTGGCATTCATGGCTGCCGAATATTTGGTGCCAAAATAGAAGATGTGGCCCACCTCGATGCCGCGTGCAGATACGCGCGACGCTTCCGGAATGGCTTTGTAGGCCGCTTCATCGTGCATTTCGGAGGTGGCTGCGTATGACGTGGTCCACTTGTCGACAATGCCCTGGAGTGCCGCGACATCCTCGAAATCGGTGTCGACAGCTGGCGTGGAATAATCGAGGAAATCCTTGTGGCAGAACACTTCGCTCTCGCCGGTTGAGGCCAGAATGATGAATTCATGGCTGAGATCACCGCCAATCGGGCCGGTGTCAGCCCGCATGGGGACAGCTTTCAGCCCAAGCCGCTCGAACGTACGCAGGTAAGCGACAAACATGCGATTGTAGGCATGCACCGCGCCTGCCTTGTCGAGATCGAACGAATAAGCATCCTTCATCATGAATTCGCGGCCGCGCATGACGCCAAAGCGCGGGCGCACCTCATCACGGAATTTCCACTGTATATGATACAGGTTCAGCGGAAGTTCCTTGTAGGACTTCACGTAGGCCCTGAAGATCTCGGTGATCATTTCCTCATTTGTCGGCCCGAACAGCATGTCGCGGTCATGGCGATCCTTGATGCGCAGCATTTCCTTGCCGTAGGCGTCATAGCGACCGCTTTCACGCCACAGATCGGCCGACTGGATGGTTGGCATCAGAAGTTCGATGGCACCCGCCCGGTTCTGCTCCTCGCGAATGATCGTGTTGATCTTGTTGAGCACCCGAAGGCCCATGGGCAACAGCGTGTAACTGCCTGCAGCCTGTTGGCGGATCAGACCGGCACGCAGCATGAGCTTGTGCGACATGATCTCGGCATCCTTGGGAGGATCGCGCAAGACAGGCAGGAAAAATCGGGACAGACGCATCGAAAACCCTGCTCGAACAATAAAAACTCTCGCGAATCCCCACGAGTCAGCCTTCAAACTATCTAAGACTGTCATCATTCACGGCACGAAAATGCAAGCATCGAATGTCAGCGCAGCTGAAACCGTGCTTTCAAGCGTGATGCGACAGCCTCCGGGACAAATTGCGAAATGTCCCCACCCATGGCCGCTATCTGTCTCACAAGCGTGGCCGTGACAGGGCGCACGCGCGGCGAGGCCGGCAGGAAAACAGTCAGCACATCAGGTGACATGACGCCGTTCATGCCCGCCATCTGCATCTCGTAGTCAAGGTCCGTGCCATCACGCAGGCCCCGGATCATGATCGTGGCCCCTGCCCTGTGTGCCGCATTCACGGCCAGATCGTTGAAGGTGACAACCTCAAAAGCGGCTTGCTCGATGCGCGCAATCGGCGCGCAAACCTCATGCAACATGGCGACGCGCTCTTCGGCGCTAAACAGGGGCGTCTTGCCAGGATGAATCCCGATGGCCACGACAAGCCGGTCCACCATGCGGCAAGCCTGTCTGACGACATCGAGATGGCCGTTCGTCACAGGATCGAACGAACCAGTGTAGAGAGCGGTACGTGTCATGCCAGCATGGGTAGTTGACGTCGGGCAGATTGGCAAATCAGCCCGAGCGTACATCCCGGACCAGATTTGCCCAGGCATCCATATGGTCGATCACGGCCAGTGCACCGGCATCCTTCAGCCGCGCCGCAATGCGAGGCTTGTCATGAGCCACGCCGGTGAACCCTACCACGGGCATGCCGGCAGCTTTGGCGGCAAGAACGCCTGGAACGCTGTCCTCGATGACGAGGCATTTTTCCGGTTTCACGCCAAGAGTTTCCGCCGCGAACAGGAACACATCCGGGTGCGGTTTGCCGCGCGAAACCTGACTGGCAGAAAATACATGCGGATCGAACAGGTCGATCAGGCCCGCAGTGGCGAGGTTGCGCTTCAGCGGCACGAGACTCGTCGATGAGGCCACACACCGTGGACCATCGACGCCTGTCACCGCCTCGCGCACGCCCGGCAATGTCTTGAGGCCTGTGGCAAACCGGAGTTTGACCTCCCGTTCGATGGTTTGCTCAAAATCTGGCGGCAATGGCCCTCCAAACTCGCGTTCGAGAATCCTGCGACCTTCCGCGACCGGAATGCCGACCATGGCATCGACATAGGATTCCATCGTCCAATGGGTCAGCCCGATGGCGTGATAGGAGCGCAGATTGATCTCTGCATAGATCGTTTCAGTGTCGATCAGCGTGCCGTCACAGTCATAGATGATCAAATCGTGAGGCACGGTCTTGTGTCCAGCGTCGGGGAACTGCTCGTAACGCTCCGCCGCGCTGTTCTCAAGTGTTCTGGCTGCAGCCAACTCATGACAGGCATAGGCATAGCCCATTCGATCAGGCTAAATCATGAGGGGCATTTCACGTGGGCACAGGTTTGATTCTCGGCATTCACGGGCTGAACAGGAAGCCTGCAAAGCCTGTGCTGGCAAATTGGTGGCTGCAATCACTGGAAGAGGGGCTGGCTAGGGCGGGGCTGGCAACTGGTCCGGAATTGCCATTCGAGCTTGTCTATTGGGCTGATCTCCTGCACGCGGAGGCTTTCACGGCGGGTGCCGACCCTGCGCCCTACGTTCCCGCTCCCGGCAGCGGAC
>JANMIB010000055.1:0-7860 GCA_031375605.1 Allobosea sp.
GAGTGATCAGAGACTTGAGCAAAAAGTGGGTGCCGGTCTTGTGGATTCGCAATTCTCCAGGACTATTTTGATCGATCATCTTTCCGCATGCAAATGGATGCCATTTGTATGCGGGATGATCTAGCCCGATCAGCTGGCTGAATGTTGGCCGAACTGGCCCTTTATCTGGCGACTCCGGTTCCGCGTGCCATCCGGCGGCACGGCCTGTTGCGCGAGAGCGTCGGTCTTTGGTCACGCGGGTTCCGTCATCGCAAGGCCTGGGCGGGTCATGTGCGTCGCTGCAAGGACGTGGTTGAGCAAAGCCTCGCGGGCCTGACCAGGCACCGCACTGTCGTGGTGCTGGGCTCTGGGTTGCTCCGTGACGTTCCGATGGAGCTGCTGGTCGAGCGCTTTGACAAGGTCATGCTCGTTGATGCCGTACATCTGTGGCCCGTGCGGCTGCGCTGGTGGGCTGAACCCAAGGTCTGTTTTGTCACCTGTGACCTGACTGGCCTTCTGGACCAAGCTTGGGGGCCTGAAAATGTGAGCCGTGCCGCGCCACTGGCCAGTCTTCAGGCAGATGGCACCATCGATCTCGTGATTTCAGCCAATCTTCTGTCGCAACTGCCACTGCCGGTCGAACGGGCGCTCGACGCGGGCCAGCTCAGCGATGTGGGGCTTGCCCGCGCCGTGGTGGATGCGCATCTGTCTGATCTGTCAGGATTTTCAGCCCGTATTTGTCTGCTGACGGATGAAAGTTACAGCGAGGTCGACGCTGCTGGCGTTGCGATTGACCGTGTCGACCTGCTGCACGGCGCAAGGCTACCAGACGGGGGCGAGTGCTGGGACTGGCCGGTCTCGCCGATGGGAGAGGAGGATGCGGCTGCTGCCTTCATCCACCATGTGCGCGGATATTCTGACTGGAAACCAGCTTTGTCATTGAAAAGCGGTGCGTGATCAGAAGGCGACACGTCATTAGAAGGCGACACCTGCACCGAAACGGGCCTGGTTGATGTCGACGCGGCCAGCCCTTGCCTGAGTCAGCGAGGTGAAGATGTATTCGCCCCTCAGCGACAGGTTGCCGAAGCGGGCCTCAAGTCCTGCGCCGAGCGTGTATCCTGCCATCAGCGCACTGCGGCTCAGACTGACCGTGTAAGTCGAAGGGACACCGGGAACGACTGCGACCGTGGCTGTGTCATTGATTTTTGCATTGGCCCAGGCAAAACCACCCGTGACATAAGGCATCAGGTTCCCGAAGATCATGCCTGCGCGCAATCTGGTGCTGGCGATCATCTCGACCCTGGTCAGGCTTGATGCCGGACCGACGGTGACGGACTGAAAGCCGTTTGTCGCTGTGCCGGGTGCAATGATGCTGAGATTGTTTGATTTTGCATTGAGCCAGCCAAGGTCAGCTTCAAAGCCGATCAAGGCATCTTCGGACGCCATGTTGTAGCCAGCAAAGGCCCCGAAGCTCGTTGACTTCACGGTTTTGTTGGTGATCGAGATCAATGAGTTCGCCAGGCTTGCATACGGCGGGGGCACCCTTACCGCGATCTCGTTGGTCAAGGCAGGCCGTCCCCTGACAGTGGACTGGCCTGTGGCACCGTAGGCACCGATATAAAAACCGTTCCAGTCGACGCCGGGGGCCTGATCGATCACCGGCGCTGGCGGGAGAGACGGTGATGATGTGCCGCGCAGCACGGGATAGTCCGCAGCCATTGCCGGGATGGCGCAGGCACATGCCAGTGCGCCGAGAGATGCCAGGGTGATGACACGGACACGCATCGGGGTTGCTCCACACAAATCAGCCGCGAAAGCTGACGGTGCATTTATGGAACAGTAACCCT
Organism: Allobosea sp.; assembly: GCA_031375605.1. GTDB lineage: Bacteria > Pseudomonadota > Alphaproteobacteria > Rhizobiales > Beijerinckiaceae > Allobosea. Next base: position 1,827 of record JANMIB010000055.1, read on the forward strand.
AACGCCCGGTAAACGCAGTGCTAACAAGGAGTTAATGGATCTGATAACTATGCCTTGGTTCCGCCATGCTTTGTTCAGCAAAAATACAGGGTTTGGCTGTCATCATGCTACTTCGCAAACTGGGGTGTTGGCGGATCAGTCACGGAGACAGGATATGTTGTCACGCATGACCCGAATTGGATTGCTGGGTGCAGGTGTTGTTGCCGCAGGCATCAGCCTCGCGCCATCTGATGCGAGTGCCGACTGGCGCTATCGCCGTGGGCCTGATGGCGGTGCCATTGCCGCAGGTGTGATCGGAGGCCTTGCGCTTGGCGCGATTGCTGGCGGAGCTTTCGCTGGCCCGCGCCCTGCCTATGGCTATGCCCCGCCTCCGCCGCCGCGCTATTACGAGCCTGCGCCGGTGTATTACGCTCGCCCACCCGTGGTGTATGAGGACAGACCGCAATACTGCGAAATCCGGCGTCAGAAGGTCTGGCTCGACAGCTGGACATATGAAGTCCGCCGCGTCCGCGTCTGCAACTGATCTTTTAGGGTGCGGGCGATCCCTGCCTCATCCTGGACGTGATCCGGGATCGGCAGGTGCGCCGACGCATCTGGAGATATTGACGAGCACATCAAGTGATCCCGGATGACGCGCGGGATGACGCATCAGGTGTTTTGTGCAGTCACACCATGTCACGCTCCCCGTTGCCCCCGGCACGTCAGAGCGCTAGATCAGAATCATGACAACACACCTGCGCATCACCCTTGCCCAGCTTGATCCTATCGTTGGTGATCCTGTCGGCAATGCCGCAAAGGCACGCGCGGCGCGCAAGATTGCCAGCGAGCATGGTGCCGATGTCATCATGTTCTCCGAGCTGTTCTTGTCGGCTTACCCGCCGGAGGATCTGGTGCTCAAGCCAGCCTTTCAGGATGCGTGTCGCAAGGCCTGCGACGAACTCGCGCTTGAGACGGCTGATGGTGGCCCTGCCGTGCTCATCGGCCTGCCATGGGTCGAGGGCAGCTTGCTCTACAACGCCTATGTCCTGCTTGATGCGGGCCGTGTCCAGTCCGTGCGTTTCAAGGTCGATCTGCCGAACTATGGCGTGTTCGACGAGAAGCGCGTGTTCGAGCCTGGGCCGCTGCCCGGCCCCGTGACCGTGCGCGGTGTCCGCATCGGCCTGCCGATCTGCGAGGACATCTGGGAGCAGGAGGTGACCGAATGCCTCACCGAAACGGGTGCCGAAATCCTTCTTGCGCCCAATGGCTCGCCCTACAGGCGCGGTGTCCGTGATGAGCGCATGGGCGTTGCCGTGCCGCGCGTGGTCGAGAGCGGGCTGCCATTGGTTTATCTCAACCAGATCGGCGGTCAGGACGAACTGGTGTTCGACGGCGCGTCGTTCGTTCTGAACGCAGACGCCTCGCTTGCCCTGCAGTTGCCCGCCTTCCGTGAAGCTCTGGTGCAGACAGAATGGGTCAAGGAAAGCTCTGGCTGGCGCTGCATGGCGGGCGTCAAGCATCTGATCGAGGAAGCTGACGAGGCTGATTATGCCGCCTGCGTGCTTGGTCTCAAAGACTATGTCGATAAGAACGGCTTCAAGGGCGTGGTGCTCGGCCTGTCCGGCGGGATCGATTCGGCCATCTGCGCGGCGATGGCGGTCGATGCGCTGGGGGCGGATCGTGTGCGCTGCCTGATGATGCCCTATCGCTACACATCGCAGGACAGCCTGAAGGATGCTTTCGAGTGTGCGAGGGCGCTGGGCGTCTCCTACGAGATCGTGCCCATCGAGCCGGTCGTGGCGGGCTTCCAGTCCGTGCTCGCGCCGTTGTTCGCGGGCCGCGATGCGGACATCACCGAAGAGAACATGCAAAGCAGGGCGCGCGGCACGATCCTGATGTCGGTGTCCAATAAGTTTGGCCCGATGGTGATCACCACCGGCAACAAGTCCGAAATGTCGGTGGGTTACTGCACGCTGTATGGCGACATGAACGGGGGCTTCAACCCGATCAAGGATCTCTACAAGATGGAGGTCTATCGGTTGAGCGCCTTGCGCAACCGCTGGAAGCCGGAGGGAGCAAAAGGACCGGGCGGTGTCGTGATCCCCGAGAACATCATCACCAAGGCCCCGACGGCGGAACTGCGCGAGAACCAGAAAGATCAGGACTCGCTGCCCGAATACGAGGTTCTGGATGACATTCTGGCCTGCCTCGTCGAACAGGAAATGCGCGTTGCCGACATCGTTGCGCGCGGGCATACGCTTGACGTGGTCAAGAAGGTCGAGAGATTGCTCTACTTGGCTGAGTACAAGCGCCGTCAGGCTGCGCCGGGCGTCAAGGTCACGCGCCGCTCGTTTGGACGCGACAGGCGGTATCCGATCGTCAACCGCTTCCGTGATCCGGGTGATGGTCCTTACGCGGCGCAGGCCGGCGGGCCTCAGCCGCAGGGTGCTGCGAGGCTTGACGTCGTTGATTTCTGACATGTCACAAAGAAAGTCGGGAGACGGTGTCATTCCCGGCCGTAGCGAAGCGGAGGGGAAGGGAATCCATCTCTTCGTTGGGCTGCCATCGAGCTTGTTCGCTTGGTGGATCCCCTTCCCGGCCTTGCAGGCCGCCGGGAATGACACCGGGGTATTGCTAGGGCAGGCGGTTGGAGCATTGCGCAAATGAGCGGAGGACTTCTTGCCCTGCTCGATGACGTCGCGGCCATTGCCAAGGTCGCGGCTTCGTCGCTGGATGACATCGCCGCGCAGACGCTGAAGGCAGGCTCAAAAGCGGCCGGCATCGTGATCGACGATGCAGCCGTCACCCCGCGCTACGTGGTCGGTTTCGCCGCAGACCGCGAGTTGCCGATCATCGGCAAGATCGCCTGGGGCTCGATCAAGAACAAGCTCGTGATCCTGCTGCCCGGCGCGCTGGCGCTCAGCTTCTTCGCGCCATGGGCCATCACGCCGCTTTTGATGCTGGGCGGGCTGTTCCTGTGCTTCGAGGGCTACGAGAAGGTCGAGGCGCTGATCTCGCCGCACGAGGAGCACGCACCAGAGACCGTTGCCGATGGAACCGCTGCAGATGCGAAGGCGCTCGAAGACCAGAAGGTCGCCAGCGCCATCCGCACGGACATGATCCTGTCCGCAGAGATCATGGCGATCACACTCGGCCAGATCACGACACCGACGTTTTTCAACAAGGCGATGGTGCTGGCTGCTGTCGGCATTGCCGTCACGGGCGCGGTTTATGGCGCGGTCGCGCTGATCGTGAAGGCAGATGACCTCGGCGTGCATCTGGCGAAAAGCCGGGCAGGGTTGGTTCGCGCGATCGGCCGCGGACTTGTGACTGGCATGCCGCCGTTCCTCAAGCTCCTGAGCCTCATCGGCATGCTGGCCATGCTCTGGGTCGGCGGCGGCATCATCCTGCATGGTTTCGCCGAAATGGGCTGGAACGGACCGGAATACGGCCTGCTCACTTTCGCCGCCAGCGTTGGAGACGCGGTGGGTGTGGCCTCCGGCTTCATCGCCTGGTTCATCCACGCTTCAGGCGGGGCGATTGTCGGCGTGGTGCTCGGTTGGCTTGTCGCGGCGGGGTTGAAGATGACGGGCGTATTGAAGCATTGAGCCGCTCCATCATCACAGGGTGATTGCACCCGCGCGCCCGCTTCGCCATAAACGCTGAATGAAACCCGTCGTCCGCTTTGCTCCTTCGCCCACCGGTCGCCTGCACATCGGCAATGCGCGGCCTGCGCTGTTCAACTGGCTGTTTGTGCTGAAGCATGGCGGGCGCTTTATCCTGCGCTATGACGACACCGACAAGGAGCGCTCCACGGAGGCTTTTGCAGAGGGCATTGCCGCTGATCTTGACTGGCTCGGCATCATTCCACACGCCGTTTTCGCGCAGTCCGAGCGATTCGCGCTTTATGACGCCGCTGCCGACAGGCTGCGCGCGATGGGCCGGCTCTATGCCTGCTATGAGGCACCCGATGAGCTTGACCGCCGCCGCAAGCGCCAGTTGGCGCGTGGCCTGCCGCCGATCTACGACCGTGCGGCGCTGAAGCTGACAGCCGAAGAGAAGACCGCGTTCGAGGCTGAAGGGCGCAAGCCGCACTGGCGCTTCATGCTGGAGCCGGGAACGATCAGCTGGACTGACATGGTGCGTGGTGAGGCCCATGTCGATTGCGCTTCGCTCTCCGATCCGGTGCTGATCCGAGGCGATGGAACCTATCTCTACACGCTGCCGTCGGTGGTCGATGACATTGACATGGGCATCAGCCATGTCATCCGCGGCGAGGACCATGTCACGAATACCGCCGTTCAGATCCAGATCATCGAGGCACTTGGCGGGTCATTGCCGACCTTTGGCCACCACAACCTGCTGACCACAGCGAACGGGGAGGGGCTGTCGAAGCGTCTCGGGCACCTGTCGCTGGCCTCCTTGCGCGAGAATGGAACCGAGCCGCTGGCGGTTGCTGCGCTTGCCACCCTGGTGGGGTCCGCCGATGCCGTCAGGCCGATCGAGAGCCTTGAGGAACTGGCGGCATTGGTCGATCTGGCACATGTGTCGCGCGCGCCGGCCAAATTTGATGAAGCAGAGCTTGATCATCTGAATGCGCGGACCTTGCACCAGATGAGCTTTGCTGCGGCAAGCTCCCGGCTGCGGCAGATGGGCATCGGTGGCGGTGAAGCGTTCTGGTTGGCTGTCCGCGGCAATCTGGATTGGTTTGGCGATGTCACCGGCTGGTGGGACGTTGTGAACGGTACGATCACGCCCGTGATCGCTGACCCAGGTTTCGCGGGGCAGGCCCTCGCGGCGCTGCCCCAAGGCGAGCCGGATGGCGGAACCTGGAAGGTCTGGACCGAGGCCGTCAAGGCGTCGACAGGGGCCAAGGGCAAGGCGCTGTTCATGCCGCTGCGGCTTGCCCTGACAGGCCGGGAGCACGGGCCTGAGCTTGCGCCCCTACTGCCATTGATGGGCCGCACACGCATCTTGCGGCGGCTTGCCGGCGAGAACGCGTGAGAATCCTTCGGTGAAGGCCTTACTGGATACCCGGCGTGATCTGCGGGGCGACGATCCGCACGGTGCGCTTTTCGCCAGATGAATTGGTCAACTCGCGTCTTTCGCCCTGATTGGCATTGACCAGTCCCGTGCCGAGATTGCTTGGCCCGATGCCAGCCGAGTCCGTGCTGGCAGTCGGTGCACTTCGCCCGGCTGCATCAAGCGCTCGTGCGGCTGCGGCCTCCGCTGCCACGTCCGATGCGGGCGCGACCGGCGCGGTCGCCTGCTGGCGGCGCAAGCGTTCTTCCTCGCGCCGGGTGCGTTGTTCGGCTGCGCGGTCCACCCTAGGGCGTGACATTTCTGCGGCGCGCTGCTCTGTCACGATGACGTCACCACGTCGCCTGTCGAGCATGTCCTCGGCTTCGGCGAGTGCCGCAGCCCAGCTTTGCCCCTGCTTGCGGCAGGTGCAGGAGGCATCGAACTGGCGCAGGTATTTGCCGGCATTGGCGAGGCCCGCATACGAGCCGCCCCCGCGCCGGGTCGCGTTTTCGATGTTGCCGTCACCAGCCATGTAAAAGACTTCGGTTTCCGCAGCCGGGCACAGCGCCTGGCACATGTCCGGCTGGCCGTCTCGCCCGCCGGGGCTGGTGGCAAGGGGAAAGAAAAAGCCATCGCAGGTCCGCACGCACACAGGGCGGCCCGAGCCCCATGAGGGCTCGCGTTTTTCCTGCGGTTCAAGGTCCAGCAACGAGCCCTCTTGGCCGGGCTGGCCCGGCTGCACCGGGCGTTCGGGCACGCCGAACAGGGCTTCGAACAAGGTGCGGGGCTGGGCTGGCTGGACCGGGACCGGGACCGGATCAGTCCGGTACACGCCGGGGCGGCAATTGTCCTCGATGGCCGCCATCAGCGCCCTGCGGCGGTTTTCGTTTCCGCCGCCGCCCTGCTGCTGCAGGGAACCGTATTGCGCACGCAACTGCCCGATCTGGCCGCGAAGGGCAAAGCATTGGGGTGGAGGCTGCTGAAAAACCCATGCGCCATCACATTGGAGCGCCGAATAACGGGCCTGCGCCTG
>JANMIB010000076.1:0-27012 GCA_031375605.1 Allobosea sp.
CAACAGGACGCTTCGTTTTTCGTGGCCGAGGCGCATGTGCGCTACCTGCGCGAACTGATGGTGGACGATCCCGTGAGGGTCACGGTGCAGTTGCTCGATTTCGATGACAAGCGGATGCATTATTTCATGGAGCTGCGGCACGCCGAAGAAGGCTGGCTCTCGGCAACGACAGAAAATCTCTCGCTCCATGTCGACATGGGCAACAAGAAGGTGACACCTTTTCCTGCCGCTGTTCTGACCAACCTTGCCTTGCTCAAGGCCGCCCATGCCGGGCTGAAAATGCCTGAGGCGCTGGGCCGGGTGATCACGATTGCGGGAAAGGCATCCGCCAAGACCACCATGACGCAGCCTGCGCGTGTTCATGGCGGCTAGGGCATTGCCCATCCAGAACCGGCAAACCTCGCTCTCATGGTCGACATCAGGGAGGTGAGCCCCCACATTGCAGTGATGATTCTCATCAGCGCGCCCGTGACCTTGTGAACCAGACGAACAAGCCATCAGATATGAGCCACATGCCGGTGGCGGGAGGCATTGCAGCGCGTGCGCGCGCGGCTGTCACCATGGCCGCGCCCTATCTTGATGGGCTGAACCCGGAGCAACGCGAGGCGGTGGAGGCCACTGACGGGCCGATATTGGTGCTTGCGGGGGCCGGAACCGGCAAGACCCGCGTGCTTACCACCCGCATCGCCCACCTGATCGCAACGGGAAAGGCTTTTCCTTCGCAGATTCTCTCCGTGACGTTCACCAACAAGGCGGCGCGGGAGATGAAGGAGCGCGTCACAAGGCTGGTGGGCGATGTGGCTGAGGGCATGCCGTGGCTTGGCACGTTCCATTCGATTTCCGCGAAGATCCTGCGGCGTCATGCCGAACTGGTCGGCCTCAAGAGCGATTTCACGATTCTGGACATGGATGACCAGATCAGGCTCCTGAAACAGGTGATCCAGGCGGCTAACATCGACGAGAAGCGCTGGCCCGCGCGCATGCTGGCGAGTTTCATCGACAGCTGGAAGAACCGTGGCCTCGGGCCTGAAGCTGTGCCCGCAGGCGAGGCAGGCGCCTTCGGAAACGGGCAGGGCGGCAAGCTCTACATTGCTTATCAGGACCGGTTGAAAACCCTGAATGCCTGCGATTTCGGCGATCTTCTGGTGCATTGCCTTGAGCTGTGGCGCGGGCACCCGGATGTGCTGGCGCAATATCAGGACCGCTTCCGTTATATGCTGGTCGACGAGTATCAGGACACCAACATCGCCCAGTACCTTTGGCTCAGGCTGCTCGCGCAGGGCCGCCGCAACATTGCCTGCGTGGGCGATGATGACCAGTCGATCTATGGATGGCGCGGGGCCGAGGTCGACAACATCCTGCGCTTCGAGCATGATTTTCCCGGTGCGAAAGTGGTGCGGCTCGAGCGCAACTACCGGTCCACGGGCCATATCCTGAAAGCCGCATCGCACCTGATCGCCAGGAACGAGGGACGGCTCGGGAAGACGCTTCGCACCGATGACGAAGCAGGGGAGAAGGTCGCCATTGTCGGCGCCTGGGACAGCCAGGAAGAGGCACGGCTGATCGGCGATGACATCGAATTGTTCCAGACACGCGGAGCTTCACTGGCCGAAATGGCTGTGCTGGTGCGCACCTCAGCCCAGATGCGCGAGATCGAGGAACGTTTCATCGCCATGGGCCTGCCGTATCGGGTGATCGGCGGCCCACGCTTTTACGAACGTGCCGAGATCCGCGATGCGATGGCCTATCTGCGCTGCGTGCACTCGCAGACTGACGATCTGGCGTTCGAGCGGATCATCAACGTGCCCAAGCGCGGGCTGGGCGATGCGGCCTTGCAGCAGCTTCACATGCACGCGCGCGCCACCGGAGCATCCTTGCAGCAATCCGCTGCGGTCCTGATCGAGACCGACGAGTTCAAGCCGAAGGTCCGCTCCACCATCCGCGAACTGGTGCAGGCCTTTGGCCGCTGGCGCCTGAAGCTCGAGCACGCACGCCCTGCCGAGGTGGCGGAAATGGTGCTGGAGGAAAGCGGCTACACGGACATGTGGCAGAAGGACCGCTCGGCGGATGCGGCCGGGCGACTGGAAAACCTGAAGGAACTGGTGCGCTCGCTCGACGAGTTCCCCGACCTGCCGGGCTTCCTGGAGCATGTCTCACTGGTGATGGACACGGTGTCAGATGACAGCGTTGCCCGCGTCAGCCTGATGACGCTGCATGCGGCCAAGGGGCTTGAGTTCGACATGGTGTTCCTGCCCGGCTGGGAAGAGGGCCTGTTCCCGAGCCAGCGCTCGCTGGACGAGAGCGGGAAGGCCGGACTTGAAGAAGAGCGCCGCCTCGCCCATGTCGGCATCACACGCGCGCGCCGCCATGCCAAGATCATGTTCACGTCCAACCGGCGTATCCACGGCATGTGGCAATCCTCGATGCCCAGCCGCTTCATCGATGAACTGCCGGAAGTGGCGGTCGAGGTTGTTCAGGCCGCGTCAAATTTCGGGCAGGGCGGCTATGGCGCGTCCCGCTTTGACCGGCAGCCAAGTTTCACCTCGACCTATTCCACACCCGGCTGGCAACGCGCGCAGGCAGCGAAAGACAAGCCAGCGGCAAAGGATCAATGGGGATATGGGGCAGGCGGCGGGTCTTTCAGTAGCGGGGCTTCCGGCAGCGGGGCCGGATTTGGCAGCACGCGCGGCGGCCCGAAACTGATCGAGGGCGAACTTGTCGCCAAATCCAGCGGGCCAGCCTCCGATTTCGGCGTGGGCGCGCGCGTCTTCCACATCAAGTTCGGCCCCGGCGAAGTCCATGCCGCCGACGGCAACAAGCTGACCATCGATTTTGACAAGGCTGGCCGGAAGATGGTGCTGGATAGCTTTGTGCAGCGGGTGTGATGCTGGGAACGACCGGCTTATTCCGCTCTCCATCTATGATGAACATAATAAGAACATCTTGAATTTACTTTGCGATTCGCGTTGATGTTTTCTCGACTTGTTTTGGAGACATCAACTTGGAAACTGACAGCCGCAAAATTATAAAGCGATTGAGCTCTGAAGATTTCATCCTGAAATCTGTCAACGGCTCGCACCATAAGTTCCATCGTCTGTCAGACCGCCGTGTTGTGATGGTGCCGCATCCGAAAAAAGACTTGCCCATCGGAACCGTCAGGGACATTTATAAAGCTGCCGGGTGGATCCGGTAATGTGGAGCATGTCGGTTGACTCATTTCCTCGCCTTGATTGAGAAAGAGACTGACAGCTGTTTTGGCGTCAGTTTTCCCGATTGGCCCGGCTGTTTTTCTGCTGGAGATACTCTGGATGAAGCGATTGAGAATGCGGCAGAAGCCCTGACTTTGATGGCAGAGGACTGGACTGAATTCACAGGAACCGAAATTCCGACGCCGCGTACAATAGACGAGTTGCGCAATGACCCCGAAATCAATTCGCGCCTTGGACGGGTGGTTGTTGCAGCAATCCCGCTTAAACTTTCTGCAATGGCAGTCTGATCGTCGGCCTACATTCACCAAACTGCCGGAAAACAAAAAAACCCGCCGGTTTGCACCGGCGGGTTTCGCATTTCAGTCTAGACGCAAATGCTTCAGGCGACCTGCTGGATGGCCGAGAGCTTCCACGCATCGGTGAGCATCTGGCCGGGCTCGCGCACGAAGGTCCAGAGTTCGGTGACTTCGCCGATCTTGGCAATGTCGCCCTCGAGTGTCTTGCCGCTCTTGCGGTCCACCAGCGCATCGGAGATGGCATAGCGCATCGCGACGGTGGCATATTCGCCAGATGTCTCGCGCCAGGCTTCTGACAGATCGCCCTGCATCAGCTTGACGTTGTCAAGACGGTTGACCACGCCCTTGGCTTCGTTGTCGGAGAGATCACCTTCCATGTAGGAGGCCATTTCCGGTGTCAGCAAGGCGCGCAGCGCTGGAACATCCTCGCGGCTGTAGGCCATCTGGACATCGCCGAGCAACTTTTCGAACGCGCCGAAATCATCATTGCCGAGGGTCAGCGGTTGAACGGCAGGCTGGGCCGGAGCCCCGCCCATTGCACCCATCATCTGGCGCTGCATCGGCTGCTGCTGCGCCTGCGCATCACGCTGCAATGGATCGCGAGACATGGGCTGCGCGGTGGCCATGGCGGTTTCGCGACGTCCGCGAATGAGGGGCATGACAAGGAACACAACGCCAGCGATCAGGCCGATCTGGAGCAGAAGGCCAAGCATGCCGGCGAGCGAGCCAAGGCCGCCAAGGAAGCCCGAACCCGAGAGCAAGCCAAACAGGCCAGCGCCAAGCAGGCCTGCGCCGACACCCATCATGAGGCTGCGGGCCATCGACGGCTTTGCGGCCTGTGCGGCGGCGGCGGCAGCACCTGCAGGCGCAGCGGCGGCGGCAGAAGGCGCGCCCTGGTTGACCGAGCGCTGCATCGGCTGAGCGCTGGTCGGCGCCGTGCTGGTCGAAGGTGGTGCGACATTGGTTTGCGAACCGCGGCTGCCAGAGCTTTTGCCGCCACCTGGGCGCGCATCGGCTGCAGTGAAGCTCAGCGCCAGTGCGCCAGCCAGCATGGTCACGGTAGCAAGACGATTTAACGCCTTAGACATGTTAATTCCTCCACAGGTCCATAGTCTTACGCTTAGATAGCACACTTTCTGCTGATTTTAAGGGGGGCATTCCAGAATGTCTCGATTCATCATGTCTGGCAGCGTCGCTCTATGTTTGGATCAATCTTGCCTGCGTCCAAGATGCTCGTCGCAGGGCAGTTGATCACGCTCTGAAGCGTGATTAATTCCGGAAAATCGAGCACGTGATCCATCTTTTGGCTGGTTGAATGTGGTCTTGCAAAACCGGTTTCCACTTTTGTTAGACATGCTCTAAAGGGGTCACATGCGCGAAGGTCTCCTGCCTCATACTGTGACGACGGTCCTCAAGTTGTCCACGACCGTAGGTCGGGCGAAAGCCATCACAGAACTGCTCGGTGAGGTGCTCGATCCGACGGAAACAGCTGTCTCCGCCTTCGAGATCGATGACGAGACCGAGAACTCGCCCTGGTTTGTCGAGGTGTTTTTTGCTTCGGACCCTGATGAGGACGTCATCCGCGAGTTGATCGCGCCGATTGTCGGTGACGATCTCGCAACCGCCGTCTTCACGTCCGTCGAGGCCAAGGACTGGGTCAAGTCCAGCCTTGATGGCCTCAAACCAGTGCGCGCAGGGCGTTTCCTGGTACATGGCTCGCATGATCGCGATGCGGTGCAGATCAATGATGTCGCCATCGAGATCGAGGCGGGTCTGGCGTTCGGCACCGGCCACCATGGCACGACGGCAGGTTGCCTTCTGCAGATCGATGCGGAGTTGAAGCGCGGCAGGCCAGCACGCGTTCTCGACATCGGCACCGGAACAGGTGTCCTCGCGCTTGCCGTGGCCAAACGGCTGAAACAGCGTGTGGTGGCTGGCGACATCGATGCGATTGCCGTCGAGGTCACGCGTGACAACGCGGTGCTGAACCGCGCACCTGGCCTGCTCGACCTTTATGTCGGGGCGGGTGTGCGCCATGCCAAGGCAAACCGTGCCGGGCATTTCGATCTGGTCATTGCCAATATCCTGGCGCGGCCCCTGATGCGCCTGTCACGCGATGTGGCGCATGTGCTGAAGCCATCAGGCGCGCTCATCCTCTCAGGTTTGCTGCTCAAGGATGTTGCAGGTGTCCTTGCGGCCTACCGCATGCAAGGCTGGACGCTGAACCGGCAAGCGGCGCGGGAAGGCTGGGCCACGCTGGTCCTGAAACGAAACGGCGCGGCATCAAGGCCGCGCCGTCAGACATGGTGGTGACCGTCCTGTTCCGGGCAAAGTTCTGAACTATGGCGATCTAACAGGCCATCAGAAGCCGAGCGGGCCGTACTGGTCTTCCAGTTCATCACGCGTCTGGCGCATGTCCTGGATCACGGCATCGGTGAAGTGCCACAGATCGATGGCCGTGTGGTAACTCTTGATGAAGAAAGCGATCATGTTGATCTCCTTGTGAGAAGTACTGGTCATAAGTCTCGCGCGGGGCTCAGCGGATGAAGGGCAATTGCGCGTCGTTCTGAAGCGTCATCTTCGGCATTTCACCGAGAACAGGGTCCGGTCCGCGCAAGAGGTGCGCATGCGCCCTGATCTCGCGCTGGGCTTGACGCATGCGACTCTCGATCATCGCATTTATGATGCGTTTCAGGAGCGAGGGCTGCGTGTTCCGCTCTGCAAGGGGGGCTGCGAGGATGGTTCCGATGTTTGCATAAGCCATGGTGATGTTCCTTTTTGGTCTGCTGGACTCGAAAAGGCCGACGTTTTGGATCGTTTCCAGTTGTTCTTATGTGAACAATATGGTCACGCATGCTGCGGTGCGAAAGCATATCTCGCACATGCGAGATATGCTAAGAACGCATGTCAGCTTAATTATTGATAAATTTAGATGCGTTTGCTGCATGACAAGGCATTCGTGTGATGAACTGGACGGCAGAGATGCCGGAGCATACATCTGCATGATCTCTCATCCTCTTCCCCATTGCCGGTTTCCATGACACGCCAGACACCGTCCAGAACGTCATCGTCCAGAATGTCGCCTTCCGTTTTCCAGAGCTTTGATGAGCCGTCTGATCCAGCGACGGTTGCACCGCGCATTGCTGCCTTGCGCGCCAGCATGGCCCGGCTGGGACTGGCCGGCTTTGTCATTCCGCGTTCTGACCAGCATCAGGGCGAATATGTTCCCGCCTGCGACGAGCGCCTGGCGTGGGCAACAGGTTTCACGGGTTCTGCCGGTTCTGCGGTCGTGCTGACGGACCGTGCAGCCCTGATCGTCGATGGCCGATACACCTTGCAATCGGCTGCGCAGACCGACACGTCCGTGATCACGCCAGTGCAGATGGCCCAACAGTCGCAGGAGGCGTGGATCGAGGCCCATCTGCCAGCGGGAAGCGTTCTGGGCTATGACCCCTGGGTGCACACGCCTGATCAGGTCAAGAAGCTTGAGGCGGCCATCAACCGCGCGGGCGCAAGCCTGAAACCTGTCATGCCCAACCCGATCGACGTGATCTGGACCGACCGGCCTGCGCCGCCCGCCGGAGCGGTGACAGCTTATCCAAGCCAGTTTGCCGGTGAGACCGAAACAGCAAAAATCACCCGTGTTCGGGATGCCATGGTGAAGGCGAAGTGTCAGGCACTTGTCATTTCCGATCCGCACAACCTGTGCTGGCTGCTCAACATCCGCGGCGCGGATGTTCCGCACACACCGCTCGCGCTTGGCTATGGCATCGTGAAGGCATCTGGTCCGGTGCGACTGTTTATGGACAAGGCCAAGCTGTCGCCGGAGGTGATCGACGGCCTGATCGGCATCTGTCAGCCGTTTGCAACGTCCGAGTTTGGCGCAGCCATAGATGGCCTCGGGCAGGCTGGCCTGATGGTCCGGCTCGATGCCAGCACCTGCAGCAGCGCGATCAGCGACCGGATCATCGCGGCTGGCGGAAAGGTCGACGTCGGGGCCGATCCGATCTCGCTCATGAAGGCTGCCAAGAACCCCACCGAAATCGAAGGCTCGCGCGCCGCACACAGGCGAGATGGCGCAGCCGTCACCCGGTTTCTGGCCTGGTTTGCGAAGGAAGCACCGAAGGGCGAACTCACGGAAATCGATGCCGCTGTCGAACTGGAGCGTTTTCGCCGGCAAACCAATGTGCTGAAGGAGATTTCCTTCGGTTCGATCTCCGGTGCCGGCCCACATGCAGCCTTGCCGCACTACCGCGTCACGACTGCCTCCAATCGCAAGATCGAGGCGGGCATCTTCCTGATCGATTCCGGCGGACAATATGAAGATGGCACCACCGACATCACGCGCACGCTGGCGGTGAAGGAGGTCACGCCCGAGATGAAGCGGCACTACACGCTGGTGCTGAAAGGACATCTTGCGATTTCCCGCGCTGTCTTTCCCAAGGGCACGTCCGGTGCGCAGATCGATGCTCTGGCGCGGGTGCCGCTGTGGGAGGCAGGTCTGGATTTCGACCATGGCACGGGCCACGGCGTTGGTGCCTACCTGTCCGTGCATGAAGGACCGCAGCGCATTTCCAAGCTCGGCCACACCCCGCTTGAACCCGGCATGATCCTCTCGAACGAGCCCGGCTATTACCGCGAAGGCCACTATGGCATCCGGATCGAGAATCTCATCGTGGTTGAGCCGCGTCTGATCGACGGCGCGGAACGTGAGATGTATGGCTTCGAGACGGTGACGCTTGCGCCATATGAGCGGGCGCTGATCGATGTGGGGCTGCTGAATCCAGCCGAGCGCGGCTGGATCGACGCCTACCATGCCCGCGTTCTCAGCGAGTTGAGCACGCTGGTGGATGACAGCGAAAGGGAATGGCTCAAAGCCGCCTGCGCGCCATTATAGGACGTTCGCTTCGCCCATCGGAAGGAACAGCGTGACCAGCACAGGAATGTTATGATATAACACCTTCCATTGCCTGTCCGTGATCCCCACATCCGGGCATACGTGAAAACTGAACCTGCGAAAGACCGATCCCATGTCCGGCAAGATTCCCGTCACTGTGCTCACCGGCTATCTTGGTGCTGGCAAGACCACGTTGCTGAACCGCATCCTGAGCGAGCCGCACGACAAGAAATACGCTGTGATCGTCAACGAGTTCGGCGAAATCGGCATCGACAATGATCTGGTTGTCGGTGCAGACGAGGAGGTGTTCGAGATGAACAACGGCTGCATCTGCTGCACCGTGCGCGGCGATCTGATCCGCATCATCGATGGCCTGATGAAGCGCAAGGGCAAGTTCGACGCCATCATTGTCGAGACCACCGGCCTCGCCGACCCGGCGCCTGTGGCCCAGACCTTTTTCATGGATCAGGACGTCGGCGAACGTGCCCGCCTTGATGCCGTGGTCACGGTGGCTGATGCCAGATGGTTGCTGGAGCGGCTGGTCGATGCGCCCGAAGCCAAGAACCAGATCGCCTTTGCAGATGTCATTGTCCTCAACAAGATCGATCTGGTCACACCTGCTGAACTCGAAGCGGTCGAGGCGCGGATCCGGCTCCTGAACCCGGCTGCAAAGCTGCACCGGACCACGAAATGTGCCTTGCCGATTGCCGATGTCATGGACCGCAACGCGTTTGACCTCGACCGTATCCTCGAAATCGAACCTGATTTTCTGGAGGAAGGCCACCACCATCACCATGCCGACGACATCCGCTCGATGTCGTTCGAGATCAAGGGTGATGTTGACCCCGACAAGTTCATGCCATGGATACAGGATCTGACGCAGGTTCAGGGGCCTGACATTCTGCGCTGCAAGGGCATCCTCGCGTTCAAGAACGAGCCGAAACGCTTCGTGTTCCAGGGTGTCCACATGCTTCTGGACGGCGATCTGCAGCGCAACTGGCATGATGGCGAAACGCGCGTCAGCCGGGCCGTGTTCATTGGCCGCAATCTTGACCGTGACGCCATCCGCAAAGGCTTCTTTGCGACGGCGGCCTGATCGCCTATTCAGCTTGCCATGAACCTGTCACCGCCACCTGTCTCGCTCACCCAGCATGTCGCCAGCCTTGAAGCCGGTGAACACGTCATTGCTGCCGCATGGCTGGGTTCAACACCTGCACTTGCAACACCTGCACTTGCCCTGTCCGGCGGCGCTGTGATGCTGGGTGGCGCATCCGCAGCGCAGGTCCGTGCCGAGGTGCATGGCGATGCCGGGCTGCTGGTGGCCACAGCGTCCAACGGACAGCTGTTCACCGGAGGAGGGGATGGCCGGATCTGCTCTGTGGCAGCAGACGGGCTCGTCACCGAACTGGCGCGCGATGCAAAGGGTGGCTGGATCGATGCCGTTGCCGCGTCTGGCAACGGCGCCATCGCCTTCAGTGTCGGCAAGCGCGTTACCGCGCGCGATGACAAGGGCAACCTCAAGACCTTCGAGGCACCATCGACCGCGCAGGGCCTGTCCTTTGCCCCAAAGGGCTACAGGCTCGCGATGGCACACTACAACGGCGTGACGCTGTGGTTTCCGAACACCGAAACAGCCCCGCAGTTCCTGGAGTGGAAGGGCGCGCATCTTGACGCGTCCTTCTCCGCCGATGGCCGCTTTGTCGTGACGTCGATGCAGGAGAATGCGCTGCATGGCTGGCGGCTGGCATACAAGCCGACCGACAAGGTCGCGCACATGCGCATGAGCGGCTATCCCGCCAAGACGCGTTCGTTTTCATGGTCGCATGATGGCAGCTGGCTGGCCACGAGCGGTGCTGAGGCCGTGATCATCTGGCCATTCCAGGGGGACGGGCCCATGGGCAAGCCCCCGCGCGAATGTGGCGTGCGCCGCTCGAAAGTGACACAAGTCGCGTTCCATCCCGGTGCCTATGTGATCGCAGCCGGCTATGAGGATGGCTGCATCCTGCTGCTGCGCCTGACCGACGGCTCGGAATTGCTGGCCCGCCCTGCCGTGAAGGACAGTGCTGTCACCGCGATTGCATGGGACAAGGCAGGCAAACGGCTGATCTTCGGCTGTGAGGATGGCCAGGCTGGCCTTCTCACCTTGCCGGCCTGAGCGCACGTCATGGTCAAGCTTGGCGGGTTCTGGAAAGCGGGAGCATTCGCGGCCAAGCCAGATGCCAGCTCTGCAATCCGCATCAAGGACTGGACCCGGTTTGCGCTGGGCCTTGGCGAGGATGTCACCGTGTCCGTCAACGAAATCCTCTGTGCCGATCCCGCCTGTCCGGGCTCTGAAACCGTCATCCTGGTGATGATCCCGGGCCAGCGCACCAAGGCCTACAAGGTGCAGGCCGCCATGGCGGAGGCGACCGAGGAGATGGTGAAGGTGGCCATAAAGTCGCCCTGATTGGCGTCATTCCCGGCCGTAGAGAAGCGTAGGGGAAGGGAATCCAGCTTTTCACCGCAGAATTGATGGAACCTTGGCCGTTGTGGATCCCCTTCCCTGCCTTTCAGGCCGCCGGGGATGACACCGAAAGACTTTTCCAACAACCTGCTAGAAAAAGCTCTGCGGATCGACATCGACATGGACGCGCACGGAACCCTTGATCTTGGGTGCGCGCTTGAGCCAGGCCCGCAAGTAAGCCTGCAGATCCACATTTCGCTCCGTCTTGACCAAAAGACGCATGCGGTGGCGGCCACGCAGCAGCGCGATCGGCGCCTCTGCCGGACCGAGCACCATGATCCCTTCTGGCGCCTCGGCACAGCGGGCCAAATCCCGCGCGTGGCGCTCGGCATCGTTGCGCTCGGCTGCGGAGACGATCAATGCCGCCAGACGCCCGAAAGGCGGCATGCCAGCGGCCTCGCGAGAGGCAATCTCGGCGCTGTAAAAGCTCTCCGGATCACCCGACAACAACGCCGCAATGACCGGATGCCTGGGCTGGAACGTCTGCAGCAGTGCCCGGCCAGGCTTGGCCCCCCGCCCGGCCCGCCCGGTGACCTGTTGCAGGATCTGGAAGGTGCGCTCCGCTGCACGCGGATCACCCGATGCAAGTCCGATATCGGCATCTATGACACCCACTAGCGTCATCCCAGGAAAATTGTGCCCCTTGGCCACAAGCTGTGTGCCGATGACGATCTGGAAATCGCCATTGGCCACAGCCTGCAGTTCCTGTTTCAGCCGTTCGGTCCCGCCCGGAAAGTCGCTGGACAGGACGATGGTCCGCGCTTCCGGAAAGACCGTCGCGACCTCTTCCGCGAGCCGCTCAACACCCGGCCCGCAGGGCACGAGACTGTCGGCGCTGTTGCATGACGGGCAGACCTCCGGTCTGCGCTCGATATGCCCGCAATGGTGGCAGACCAGTGCCCGCCGAAAGCGATGGTCCACCAGCCAGGTCGAACAGTTCGGGCACTGGAAGCGGTGCCCGCAGGTCCGGCACAAGGTCAGCGGGGCATATCCGCGCCGGTTGAGGAACAGCAGCGATTGCTCGCCAGCCCCAAGATTGTGTCGCACCTCCTGCTCAAGACGGGGCGAAATCCAGCGCCCGCGCGGGGCCGCCTCGCGGGTCAGGTCCACCGCTGCAAGATCAGGCAGGTTGCGTCCGCCGAAGCGCTCGTCCAGCCGCACATGCAGATAGCGCCCACGCGTCGCATTGACCCGGCTCTCGACCGACGGCGTGGCCGATGCGAGAATGACAGTTGCATTCTCGAAACGGGCGCGCACCACCGCCATGTCGCGCGCATGGTAAGTCGCCCCGTCCTCCTGCTTGTAGGCGGCCTCGTGCTCTTCATCGACCACGATCAGCGCCAGATCACGGAAAGGCAGGAACAACGCAGAACGCGCGCCTGCCACCACCAGTGCCTCGCCGTTGGCGACAGCAGCATGCAGACGGTCGCGTTTGCGCCCAGACACGCCCGAATGCCAGAGACCGGGCATGACCCCGAAACGGGTGGTGAACCGGTCGATGAACTGGGCGGTGAGGGCGATTTCCGGCATCAGGATCAGGCATTGCCGCCCCTGGCGCACCGCCTCCGCCACCGCCTCGAAGTAGACCTCTGTCTTGCCTGAACCTGTCACGCCTTCCAGCAGGGCAGTGGCAAAGCTGCGGGCAGCGACGAGCTTCATGAGCTCTTCGGCGGCCTTTGCCTGCAAGGCCGACAGTTCACCATGGGAATGATCAGGATCAGGCCGCTCCGCCGCATCCGCCGTGGGCATCGGCTCGACCACGAATGTGCCCTCGTCGACAAGTGCGTCGATGACGGCGACCGAAACACTGGCCATGTCGCACAGGGCGCTCCTGGCAAACAGCAAGCCGCCTTCAGCCGCCGCCATGGCGCGGAGACGGGCCGGTGTCATGCGGGCTGGCGGCGGCCCGACGAGCCGCACACCAAGGCGCGGCCGTGACGGCTTGTCGTCAGGTTCGGGCGCACGCAGGGCCAGCGAAAGGGCAGAACCGCGCGGATTGAGCGTGTACCAGGCAATCCAGTCGAGCAGTTGGCGCATGCGTGCCGTCAATGGCGGTGTCTCAACCCGTGAGATGATCGCTTTCAGATTGTCGCCATTGCCTGCCTTGAGTGCCCAGACAACACCCGTGGTTTCCCGCGCACCCAGAGGCACACGCACGACATCGCCCTCTGCAAGCACAAGACCTGATGGCACGCGATACGAATAGGCCGTATCGACGGCAACCGGCATCAGGACATCAGCAACCAGGCCATCCATGCCGCCTGCTGTTGCGCCTGCGCTGCCGCCCTTTTCGCCTGCTTTGTGGTGCGCCGCCTTCATGCGTGTGGAATAGCATCGATTCGCCCGATCACGTCAGCGCCGTTCGGGTTTCATTAAGGTCGATGCAGCACCATGAGGCATGCCAGAAAGCCATCAGTCGCCCGTGCTTGTCGCCTTCACGAAGGAAGTCCTGAGTGCCGAGGCAGCATGGCTGGGCAGTCTCGAGCATGAGCGCCGCCTGTCACCTCACACACTGGAGGCCTATCAGCGTGATGTGCGCCAGTTCATCACCTTTCTGGCCGGACATTCTGGCAAAGCGGTGTCGCTTGCAGCCCTCAACGATCTCAAGCCGCTTGACGTGCGGGCTTTCCTGGCGGCTCGCCGTCGCAGCGGCATGACCAGCCGAAGTCTGATGCGGCAGCTCGCGTCCCTCAGATCCTTCGCGCGGCATCTGGAACGGCATAGCCTCGCGAATGCCTCGGCCATGGTCAACGTGCGGGGTCCGAAAATCCCGAAAACCCTGCCAAGGCCCATTGCAGCCCCGGCCGCGCGGGCGCTTGCCCGTTTCGATACACGGGCGGGAGAAGAGCGTCCGGCCTGGGTGCTGGCGCGAGATGCAGCCGTACTGGCCCTGCTCTATGGCTGCGGGCTGCGCATTTCAGAAGCGCTCAACCTCAACCGGGCCGATGCTCCGGTCATGGGCCAAGACAGAGGAAACGACAGCGTGACCGTGCTTGGCAAGGGCGGCAAGCGCCGTGAAGCCCCGGTCATCGCCACGGTGAGTTCAGCGGTCTCCCGATACCTTGCGCTGTGTCCTCACGATCTGCCGATGGATGGGCCTTTGTTCATCGGCGTCCAGGGCGGACGGTTGTCACCACGGATCATTCAGCTGGCCGTCGTAAGGATGCGCGGGGCGCTTGGCCTGCCTGACAGCGCCACACCTCATGCCCTGCGACATTCGTTTGCAACTCATCTGCTTGGTCGTGGTGGAGACTTGCGCGCAATCCAGGATCTTCTCGGGCATGCTTCGCTGGCAACCACGCAAATCTACACGAAAATCGACACATCACGGCTTTTGTCAGCATATCGTTCTGCACATCCACGTGCTCGCATCTGATCCTGACGGGCCGATTTTCCCGTCAGGCTTAACGGTGCAGAAACCATCATGACATTACATCTTTAATTCATGAACCACGGTTGTCAGCACAATGAATGACCCTTTGCCCTCATCCGCAATAGCCCCGCCGGGTGTTTTGGTGGGCGATGCGTCTGCTGAAGTGCGCAAGATGATGGCTGGTGCCGTCAGGGATGTGTTTCCGTCAGCCCGCATTTTTGAAGCGAAATCAGGTCCGGAAGCGCTTGGGATGTTGCGGTCGGGCGCGATCAGCATCGTGGTCATGGATATTGCGATGTCATCGATGCCTGGGTCAGACGTGATCCTTGAGGCCAGAAAGGAGGGTGTGCGTCCCTTCCTGATCCTGACATCGGCGACGGTGCTGCCGAACTGGAGCATGCTGGCGACAGACCTGCACGCCTACGAGTTCGTCAAGAAACCATTCTCCGCGCAGGACATTTCAAACCTTCTGTCCAACTATGTCCGCATGCAGACACCGACGCGGCTCCTGATTGCAGATGCAGGCGACCAGACACGGGCGATGGTCCGCAAGGTGGTCAATGCCAGCCGTTTCAAGATGGATATCCAGGAAACCGACAATGGCGGGCACGCTCTGAAGCTGACCCGGCTGGAGACCTTCGACATCGCTCTTGTCGATGCCAATCTCAACGGGATCAGCGGACTTGAAACCGCCTGCCAGATGCAGGGCCTGCATCCTGACCTCATGGTGGTGTCGATCCTGCCGTCGAACGATGGCGGTCTTGGCCAGTCGCTGAAGCATCTTGGGCTGGTGCATTTCCTGCGCAAGCCGTTCTTCACACGTGATGTCGATGCCATGATGCACTCGGTTCACAAGCTTAGGCGACCATACCTGATGAACGCTGTGATCAAGGCTGTGCAGACCGCGCTCGCAAGCTGACGTTTCCTGCGTCATCAGGTCATTGATCGGGTTTGTCAGCTCTTGCCATGTGCTGGGGTCATGACCCCGTGCCATCAATCAGTTCCATTCCGTGAATTGGTGCTGGCAGAATATGTTTTGCCGCGTCATTCTAAATTCGGAAAAACGTTCACAGAAACGTGTGACCAGGTGCAACGAGGCATCGTGAGCGGGGAACGGACATGGCGGGCAGGCTGAAGGGCAAGACAGCGCTGGTGACAGCGGCAGGCCAGGGGATCGGCAGGGCGATCGCCGAAGCCTTCATCGCTGAAGGGGCGCGTGTCATTGCGACCGACCTTGATGTCATGAAACTCGATGGCTTGAAGCGCGCGGTGCGCCGCAAGCTGGACGTGCGCTCGTCCAGAGCGGTGGGCGCCTTCATCGACAGGCAGGTGGCCGCAACCGGCCCGATCGACATTCTGGTGAATGCCGCAGGATATGTGCATCACGGCACCGTGCTTGAGTGCAGTGATGATGACTGGGCTTTCTCGTTCGACCTCAACGTGACCTCGATGCACCGGATGATCAAGGCCATCGTGCCTGGCATGCTGGCGAAGGGCTCCGGCTCGATCATCAACATCGCCTCCGGCGCAAGTTCCGTGCGCGGCATTCCCAACCGCTATGTCTATGGCACCACGAAGGCTGCTGTTGTCGGGCTGACAAAGGCGGTCGCGGCCGATTTCATCAAGAAGGGCATCCGCGCCAATGCCATCTGTCCAGGCACGATCCAGTCGCCTTCGCTTGACCAGCGCATCGAGGCGCTTGCGGCGTCAGGCGGAATGACGGTGGCGAAGGCACGGCAGGCTTTCATCGACCGCCAGCCCATGGGTCGCCTTGGCACGGCCGAGGAGGTGGCAATGCTCGCGGTCTATCTCGCGTCTGATGAGGCCAGCTACACCACAGGGCAGATTCATCTGGTCGATGGTGGTTTTGCACTCTGAATCTTATTTTACCGCATGTTGCTCAACATGCTCTGCAGGAGACCGGCATGCATATTCTTGTTCTGGGTGCGGCCGGTATGGTTGGCTCCAAGTTCCTGTCGCGGGTGGCGAGCGATGGCCATATTGGCGGCAAGGAGGTCACACAGGTAACGCTGCATGATGTGATCATGCCAGTTGCGCCGCCTGGCGCGGGCTTTGGCTCGACCTGTGCGGCAAGCGACATGTCGCTTCCAGGCGAGGCTGCCAGACTGGTGGCAGGCAGGCCTGATCTCATCGTGCATCTGGCGGCTATCGTGTCGGGCGAGGCAGAGGCCGATTTTGAGAAGGGTTACGCGATCAACCTGGACGGCACGCGCCATCTGTTCGAGGCGATCAGGCTTGTCGGAGACGGCTACAGGCCCCGCGTGATCTTCACCTCGTCGATCGCCGTGTTTGGCGCCCCGTTCCATGACAAGATCACCGATGACTTTCACACGACTCCGCTGACCAGCTACGGGACGCAGAAGGCCATCGGCGAGTTGCTGTTGTCGGATTATTCCCGGTGCGGGATTTTCGATGGCATCGGCATCCGGCTGCCCACCATCTGCGTCCGGCCGGGCAAGCCCAACAAGGCCGCTTCGGGGTTCTTCTCAAACATCATCCGCGAGCCACTGGCAGGACATGACGCTGTGCTGCCGGTCTCCGAAGATGTCAGGCACTGGCATGCAAGCCCGCGTTCGGCTGTCGGCTTCTTGCTGCATGCCGCGAGCATGGACCTCGGCCTTGTCGGACCACGGCGCAATCTCGGCATGCCGGGATTGTCTTGCACCGTCGGTGAACAGATCGCTGCCCTTGAAAAGATAGCGGGTGCCCGCGTGGTGTCGCGCATCAAGCGCGTGCCGGATGCAACCATACAGGGCATCGTTGCAGGATGGCCGCAGGATTTTTCGCCCGAACGCGCTAGTGCTCTTGGGTTCAAGGCCGAAAGCAGCTTCGAGGACATCATCCGCGTGCACATCGCGGACGAGCTTGGCGGGACATTCGCAGCCTGAACACGCTGCTTAATTGTTGACCTTGCGGATGCTCAATTCGGACCCGCCTGGCGGGTCTTTCTGCCATATGCCCTCACCTGTCGGCACGAGCGTCATCTCATGGCCCCGGCGGGCGATGAGGTGGATCTTTCCGCCTGAATAGCGCCAGGCGACAGTGTCGAACACCTGCAGTCCCTTGTCACGGCAGCGGACCGGAAAACTCGCCAGAAACCTGCCATCTGCCGAGCCCGGCTGGGTGCCGAGCGACATGCGGCATGCCTCCTGACCGCCATAGCGGATCATGCTGTAGGTGCCTGGGATCGTCTCCTTTGCAGGTGCCTTCGCTGGATCGTAGGCGACGCGAGGTGCAACTGGCCCGGCTGGACGCGCCACGTAACGCCGCGGACGGCCAAGGGAATCGAACTGATATGCCGTTCCCTCAGCGCTGCCTGTCAGCGTCTGCGCAGCGGGATCATCCGCAAAGGTGATGACGACGATGCCGTTTGCATCCATCAGCCTGACAAAACCGTCATCCGAGACTGTCCAAGCGCTGATCCTGTTCAGAACCGGCAAGGCGCGGCGGCAAGGCCCTGGAAAGCCCAGCGCCCGCCCGCCCTTGGTTTCTGTCACCCGAAGCGTCAGCCTGCATTTGCGGGCACCGCCCTGCGAAGACAGCTCCCATGCACCCTGAAGCTGTGTCACAGCTGGCGAGGGTGCCGTTGCACGCACCGGAGCCTGCGCCAGCGAGGCTGTGACACCAGCGGCGCCAGCCAGCAATATGAGCGCAGCCTGTGCTGCCAGACGGGTGATCAAGCGTGCGGCCATGGTGTTTCCGCCACAGGACTGACAGGGCCTTTTCCGGCAAACCAACTGACCAGATTGTCGACCTGCAACTGACCCATCCCTTCGCGGGTGTGGTGCGTGCCGGAGCCGACATGCGGCAGGAGCACGACATGGTCCATCGCGATCAATCCGGCAGGAACATGAGGTTCATCGTCAAACACATCGAGGCCTGCAGACCGGATGACCTTGTTCTGCAAGGCTTCGACAAGCGCCCGCTCGTCGACGACCGAACCACGGCCGACATTGATCAGGATACCGTCTGGCCCGAGTGCCTTGAGCACCTCCGCATTGATGATGTGGTGGGTCGATGACCCTCCAGGGGCGACGCTGACCAGCGTGTCGACATCTTCCGCCATCTTCACCAGGCTTGGATAGTACCGATAGCTGACATCATCCTGCCGGGTACGACCATGGTAGGCTATGGGCAGATCAAAGGCCGCCAAGCGCCTTGCAACAGCCTTTCCGATGCGGCCCAGACCCACGATGCCCACTTTGCGGGTGCGCAGGGAGGTTGTCAGCGGATAACCGCCCGACAGCCATTTGCCAGCCCTGAGATGCCTGTCAGCCTGCGGCAGTTCTCGAACCGTGCAAAGCAGCAGGCCCAAGGCCAGATCGGCCACTTCCTCGGTCAGCACATCAGGGGTGTTGGTGACGATGATCTTGCGTGCGGCGGCGGCATTGGCATCGATCGAGTCATAGCCGACGCCGAAGTTGGCGATGATCTCGAGATGGGGAAGCTGGTCCATCAATGCTGCGTCAAAGCGCTTGTGGTTGCCCGCCATGGCAACGCCGCGCACACCGGCAAGCCTGGTCATGTCACCGTTGTCAGGAAGCTCCCGTGGAGAAAAGGCGGCACCCAGCCGCTCCGCCACATAGCCCATGGGCCGACCGATGATGAGAAGATCTGGTTTTGTCATGTCTGATCGCACAAAGCAGTGAATGGCCCCGCACAATCCGGGCAAAGCATCACAGCGTCAAGCGTTCTGGCGCGCTGTCGTGCCCCTGACAACCAGTGAGGGTTCAACCCGGATGCGTTTTTGCGGCATGGTGGGGTTGTTCATGCGTTCGTTGAGCAGATCGACTGCCTTGAGAACCATCTCGACATGGTTGCCGCGCACGGTGGTGAGGCCGGGATATGACGCTGCCGCTTCCGCAATGTCGTCACATCCGATGATCGAGACATCGCGGCCCGGCTCGATGCCCTGCTGGCGCATGCCGACCATGGCTCCCAGAGCGGTCAGATCATTGTAGCAATAGATGGCGGTCGGACGGTCGCGCCGTTCCAGCAGCCAATGCGCGCCGCTGATGCCCGCCTCACGGGTTTCGGCGCCCTCGATATGCAAGGAGGTGTCAGGGTTGATTCCGGCTGCGGCAAGCGCTGCGCAATAACCCGCATGGCGGGATCGCCCCGTCGAGACATTCAGCGAGCCGCCCAGCATCGCGATGCGTGTATGGCCCAGCGAGACAAGGTGATCGACCGCCAGCGTTGCGGCCTTCTCGTCATCGACGCCGACGAAATCGAAGCCGGTATCCTCGATTTCGCGGACAATCTGGACGACAGGTATGCCTGATGCGATCAGATGGTCCAGATCTTCACTTCTCGTGCCCACCGTCGGGCAGAACAGAAGCCCGTCGGGACGATACTCACGCAAGGTCGTCAGCACGCGCTCCTGCCGTTCGCTGTCGCCTGCGCAACTGCCGAACATGATGGTCTTGCCGCCTTCGGTGGCTTTCTGCTCGACCGCCGCAAGGATCTCCGCGAAATAGGGATTGAGGATGTTGTGCAGCGCGACGGCAATGATGTTGGTGCGTGCCATGCGCAGGGCTGCGGCACTCCGGTTGTAGCTGTAACCAAGATCGCGGGCCGTCTTCTTGACCTTCCGCATGGTCTGGTCGGCAACGAGAGGGCTGTCACGCAAGGCCAGAGACACGGTTGCCGTCGAGACGGCCAGTTGCCTGGCGATCATCTGCAACGTCACACGTGAGCGGAACATTCGCCCATCCCCGGCATCGCCATGGGTATAGCTGCTCATTGTCGACATTCCCTTGGCAAGCCTGACATCTGGCCAGAACTTCACCATGAAGAATTACACGCCGAACAAGCTCCCTACAAGAAGTGTAACACTACGTAGCTATTTGCAACTGTCAGGAAAAGTTGACAGTCAAAGTCTCGACTTGTCTTGCGTTTCAGCTTTCGCCACAGCAAGCAGCTTGTCGGATGCCTCTTCGATGCGGGTCTGCATCACGGTGAAAAAGGTCTCCCGATCCAGACCTGCCGGGATGGTTTCGAGGATTTCAACCACGATGGTGCCTGGATAGCGCAGGAACCTGCGACGGGGCCAGAATACGCCCGAGTTCAGCGCCACCGGAACGCAAGCCATGCCCATCTGCTCGTACATATGGGCGATGCCGTACTTGTAGGATGGTTTGGTGCCGGCAGAGGTCCGCGTGCCTTCCGGAAA
Source organism: Allobosea sp. (assembly GCA_031375605.1). Lineage (GTDB taxonomy): Bacteria > Pseudomonadota > Alphaproteobacteria > Rhizobiales > Beijerinckiaceae > Allobosea. The sequence goes on from JANMIB010000076.1 coordinate 20,472, forward strand.
GATCACGATCTGACGCCCTGCCTTGGCCTGTGTCGCCGCCAGAGCGTTCATCTGTCTCAACGATGCAGCACCGCCTCCACGCTTCACGGGTACGGCCTGGGATTTCCAGGTGTACCAGCCATAAAACGGAACCCAGCGCAGTTCGTGCTTCATCACAAAGGCCGGATCATCGAAGACGCAAAACAGCGCGAATGTCTCCCACATCGACTGATGCTTGCAGGCCACCAGGAAGCCGCCGGGTGGCAGGCGGTCAAGACCACGAAACTCGTAGCGTGTCCCGCAGATCACCTTCTGCAGCCAGAGGCACGAATAGGCCCATGCACGGGCTGACCGCATGAACACCATACGCGGTAACAGGAGTGTCGGCAAAATCGCCAACATCCAGATGAGCATGTTCACGTAGAATGCAATGTTGAAAAGCACGGATCTGATCTGGACCATGGATCGGTCAGACACGACCTCGCCGGTGTTCGTCAAGCCCGATCAGCGCACTTCCAGTGTTTCAGCCCGCTCGATGGCCTGCGGGCCGACAGGTTTCTGGCGACCAACCAGGGTCGGCAGGCGTGAATGTTCGGGGTCATGCTCGATGCTGCGCCTGGCGCGAGAGACGATGTATTTGGTGTATTCGGTTGCGATCAGGCGAAAAGCACCGGGGTCTGCCCACAGGCGCGTCATATCCACGCTGTCGCTGACCACCGGATAGCCAACAACCTCAATGTCACCCATGACATGGGCGAATTCGCCCAGGGCGCGGGGCATGTGATAATTCGACGTGACCACGATCAATGACCTGAAGCCGTTCTCTCGCGCCCAGCGGCGTGCCTCGATGGCATTGCCGATGGTGTTGCGCGCGCTTTTGCCCAGATCAGCGCAACATTCCAGCTTGTCGCCGCGATAGCCGGTGATCCGCGCGATCTCGTCACGGCTGGTTTTCTGATGCACGCCGCTGATCAGCAGCCGCCGTCCATGCCCGGAGGCAAGCAGGCCAAGCGCATCGGTCAATCGCTGGGAGCCGCCCGTCAGGACCACAATCCCGGCAGCCGCGCCGACACGGTGTGGCTCGAACCTGGCGATGGAGCGGACGAAACTGGCAAAACTCAGCAAAAAGGCAGCCACCATGAGCAGGCCAAGAGCGCCAAGAGCGCGCAGCAGCCAGATTCCCAGCCGCCGGGCCGAGATGTTCCGCCCGGTTTTCATGGCGGAAGAAGGCGAATGTGCGGACATATCATCCGTGGGAATCACCGACATGCAAATAAGGTAGCTGTGAAATCAGGCGCGAAAAGGACGCTTCCGAAGAACGTAATGCTGGCAACGCAGATGTCTGAACAGGATGCTTTTTGACCATCAGGCGGCATGTGTGGTGCCAAGGCTGCAAAGATGTCTGCCGTTCACAATGACATCATGCCATGTCACGCAAATGTTGACGAACTGTGATCCGCGACACGAGGCCCGCGATCAGGGCCACCATGGCCGCAATCCCGACCACGATCAGGTATCCCATCCAGCCGATCTCGAACGACCCGAACAGGGCCTTGAGCTGGTCAGAGCCCGGCCCCGTGCTCCAGCTGAGGCTGATCCAGCCCAGAACGGCTGTCACCACCAGGGCCGCCAAGCCGCCGACAGCCCCCCCTTCAAGGCCCAGCTTGAGGAAGCGGCCCTGAAATTCGCGCGCGATGAAATCATCATCGGCACCAACCAGATGCAGCACTTCGACGGAGTCCTGGCTCCCGGCCATGGCACCACGCGTGGCAAAGGCGACAGCCAGCCCTGCCGCAAGCGTGACCAGCAGCACGACAACGATGGCAGCGAGGATCAGTGTGTTGGCCATGGTCGAAAGCCGCCCCGTCCACAGCCGGTGATCATCAAGGCTGGCTGTCGGCAACTCTCGCCGCAACGACTGCCTGAGTGCCTCGATGTCCGGGCGCGAATTCCGCGAGATGGTGATCACCACCAGCCTTGGAATGGGCAACTCGGCCAGTTGCAGCCCTGTTCCGAGCCAAGGTTCGAGAAGCCTGTCGGATTCGGCACGCGGCACCACACGGATGCTTTCGACGCCGGCAGAGGGGCGCAGCAACTCGGCGACACGCTTGAGGTCATCTTCCATGCTCCGGCGCAGGTCTGGCCTGACCTGGATGGTCATCTCGTTGGAGACGGCTGTGCGCCAGTCAGCAGATGCACGGGCCACCATATGCGCCGCACCACCTGCGAGGGCTGCCAGAAAGGTGAGAATGGCAATCACGGCCACCAGTGCACGGCTGGCGGCCGAATCAACCGGGATCAGGGGCTGCTCACGCTTGAGCCCGGACGGCAGGCCCGGCATGTGCGGCATGGCAGGGGACAACCTGATGCGGCTGCGCATGAGGTGAAGGCGCTTCAGCAGGGCAGGCATATGCGCTGCAACACGGCTGATGAGTGCGCCAAAGCTGGTGGCAAGACCGGTTGCTGCACGTGCTGCGAGCGATTTGAGGCGGAGAGCCATGTTCTCAACCATCCACATGCAGGCTGCCATCAGCCAGCACCAGGCGGCGGGCATCGTGCTGGTCCATCAGGTTGAGATCATGGGTTGCGATCACGACCGCCGTACCCAGTTGCTGCAACTCCATGAACAGTCTCAGCAGTCTTTTGGCGAGTGTGGGATCGACATTGCCGGTGGGCTCGTCTGCCAGCAGGAGTTCAGGCTTGACGATCAGCGCACGGGCAATGGCAGCGCGCTGCTTCTCGCCGCCCGACAGCACAGGCGGGATCGAGTGCATGCGTTCGCCCAGCCCCACCCAGCGCAACAGTTCGATGACCTCGCTGCGATAGCTGGCCTCTTCGCGGCCCTTGATGCGCATGGGCAGCGACACATTCTCATAGACGGTCAGATGATCAAGCAGCCTGAAATCCTGAAACACAACACCCATCCTTCGGCGCGATGCACTGAGCGCGTCGTTCTGGCGCCGGGTCACGTCATGTCCGAACAGGTTGATCAGTCCACGTGTCGGTTTCAGCGACAGCAGCATCAGTTTCAGGAGGGTGGTCTTGCCGGCACCCGATGGCCCGGTCAGATATTGAAACGAGCGCGGTTCGACACTGAAGGTGATGTCCCTCAGCACCTCCGGACCCATGCCATAGCGAAGGCCGACGCCTTCAAACCGGACCATTCATCGCACTCCGTCGCGTGAAACGCACAACAATCGCAAAATCCCGATCTTCATTCGTTGTTAACCATACTGGCCACCAAGTGAGGCCCGCAACCAAAGGGAGCCGCCAAGCGGCTCGACTGATTCGCCATGCTCATTGTCTGCCCGTCCTGCGCAAGCAGATACAGCATTGATGACGAGAAGATCGGCCCGAATGGCAAGACCGTTCGGTGCGCCAGTTGCCGCACGGATTTTTTTGCCGGCCCGGCGACCTTGTCAGTTTCTGCACCCGCACCCGAACAGCTTGCGCAGGAACCTGCGTCCGGCATGGCTCTGCCCCAGAGCGACGAGGAACTGGCAAAAGACTGGCTTGATGCCGAAAGTCTGGACAGTGCCAGCACCTCCCAGCCAAGCCAGAAGCAGGGTGCTCCGCAAGATCTGGATCAAGGCGAGATGGATGCATTGTTCGCGCAGGAAATGGCCACTGCCGAACATGAGGCCGAAGCGCTTGCCCTGCCACCTGACGCCATGAAACCCGCACCGGGATGGCGTAGGTTTCTGCCCGCATGGCCGCCCAATCGGGCTTCCGATGCGTCCTTGCAACACACGGCAATCTCGTCAGTGCAGGATCTGGCCGGAGCGCGATCAGGCTTGGGGCCTGTGACTGCAGCGCGTGGAAAGACTGCAATCAGGCCAAGGCGTCAGCAGGGGCTGTCCGCTGCAGGTGTTCCGGCTCGGGTGTTCCGGTCTCTCAAGGGGCCGACGGGCCTGGGTCTTGCCGGAGCCTTGCTGATGACGCTTGCCATCCTCCAGCGCGACAACGTGGTGCGTGCTGCGCCGTCCAGCGCTGGTCTGTTTTCGATGATCGGGCTGCCAGTCAATCTGCAGGGGCTGGTGTTTTCCGATCTCCGCTCTGTTGTCATGAGCGAAGGAAATGGGCGCTTCCTGGTTGTGGATGGCGTGGTGAAAAGTGTCCGGACACAGACGGTTCCGGTGCCATTGATCGAGATCAGCATCCGTGGCGAGGACAGGCGCACGGTCTACACCTGGACCACGGAGCCGCCACGCAGCAGCCTGAAAGCAGGCGAGGCATTGCAATTTCGTGCACGTCTTGCGACACCGCCAGAAGCTGGCCGTGATATCGAGGTCAGTTTTGCCGACAGGCCGGGAAAAACGCTTGCGCAGCGCTGAGATGGCTGGCGTCATCCCGGCACTGTTCATCGATCTGGCACTGTCTGCCAATCTGGCAAATTCAGCCAATCTGGAGCGCAACATGACTGATCTTCACCGCATCCGCGTGCTCTACGACGAAGCATCCATTGCCAGGCGCAACAGCGAGATGGCCCAAGCCATTGCCCTGACCAACCCCAAGGATCTGCTTGTGGTCGCGATCCTCAAGGGCAGCTTCATGTTTGCCGCTGATCTGATCCGCGCCATGCACCGGGCTGGCATCGCGCCCCAGGTGGAGTTCGTGCATCTGTCGTCTTACCGGGAAGCGACGGTCTCATCGGGCCAGGTCGAGATCCTCCGCGATGTCCAGAGCGAGGTCAGCGGGCGCGATGTGCTGCTGGTCGATGACATACTGGAATCAGGACGGACACTGGCTTTCGCCAAGGATCTCTTGGCCGCGCGCGGTGCGCGGCAGGTCATGAGTGCCGTTCTGCTCGAGAAGCCGGGCAAGCGCGCGGTGTCGATCAAGGCCGACTTTGTCGGCTTCACCTGCCCTGACTATTTCGTTGTCGGCTATGGCATGGATGTCTCGCATGCGTATCGGCAGTTGCCTTATGTCGGCGTGATCGAAATGGACGAGCAGCCGGGTTTTGACGGCGTCTAGAGCATTGCGCACAAAAGTGGGTGCCGGGTTTGTGTGATGGCAATGCTCTTCACCATCATGATCTCGAACATTGCGCACAAAAACGGGTGCCGGTTGTGTGGGTCCGCAACGCTCTGGAAGATGATCTGACAGGAGCCGAACATGGCGCGTATTCTGGTTGTCGATGACGAGGAAGCCGTGCGTGCATTGATCGCGCGTGGTCTGGCACTTGATGGTCATGATGTCATCATGGCTGGCGATGGCGGCGAAGCGATGGAGGCCATCACGGCCCATGCCGGTGCGTTCGACCTGGTGTTGAGCGACATCCGCATGCCATTGATGGACGGCATTGCCATGGCGCTGGCTGCAAAGCGGGATTTCCCTGATCTCGTGATCATGCTAATGACCGGCTATGCCGAACAGCGCGAGCGGGCCAAGAGCCTGGAAGACATTGTCGTCGATGTCATGACCAAGCCATTCGGGCTGGCCGAACTGCGCGGCAAGGTTGCCCGTGTCCTGATGCAGACAGGCAAAGCCTGAGGTTCAGCGGTTCAAGGCATAGATCGAGACATTGAGCAGGGTCGCGAATGACACCCAGGCCGCATAGGGCCACAGCATCCACGAGGCAAACGGGTCGACCTTGTTGAACAGCTTGATGGTGAGAAAGATCATCGCCAGGAAAGGCACGATGACAATCAGCCCAAGCAGCGGCGACTGAGCCCCGAAGAAAGCAATCGACCAGGCGCAGTTCATGGCAAGCTGGGCGAAGAACGCGGCCAGCGCAGGCGTGCGGCCCGGTGTGCTGGCAGGCCATTTCAGCACCCTGAAAACAGCATAGGCCATCAACGCAAAAAGTGCGGTCCAGGCGACCGGGAACAGCCAGTTCGGCGGGTTGAAGGCGGGTTTGATCAGCGAGGCGTACCAAACAGGGATGTTCGGCTGGGTCACCATGTTGCCGATATAGGAACAGGCGACCACCGGCAGAACCGCGATCAAGAGCTTGTCGATGGGAAAACGCATGGTGGACATGGTTTTCATATGGCGGATTTTCAGTCTCTTGCAAGATGTCTTGTATGTGCGCTCCGTTTCACGCCCCCGCCGGGCCGGAGCATGTCTTCGGATGAACGCAGTGCTTTATTGGCTGGTCTGTCCCAGCCAGGACATGGCCAGCCATGCAAGTGCCGCCGTGGTGCCGGACAGGATCGTGCCCCATGACCAGTCGATGACGGTAATGGAGAGCGGAAAGTCTTTCAGCGTGGCGTAGTTCGTCGCGTCATATGTGCCGTACGCGACAAATCCCAGTGCCGCACCATACGCCGCCGCGGCGAGAAATGAGCCTCCGGCAACGTTTGGCATGACGGCGAAGAAGGCAAGGCCCGCTGCGAACGTGACATAGAACATGGCAGCGGGAATCAGGCGCGGCTGGGCTAGGAGCATGCCCGGCATCTGCTGCTCGTAAAACGACCGCATCGTCGTGAGCCAGATCAGATCAAGCGGCAGGGCTATCGCCGCCGTCAGCACGAAGGACAGCAAGAACGTCCGCACATCTATCTCCATTTTTTGACATTCAGCACGGTCGGACAGCATTTGCGCTGTTACGTCTCTG
>JANMIB010000104.1:0-3252 GCA_031375605.1 Allobosea sp.
GCGGACCGGTGATGATGCACATCAACATGTCTGCCGGGCATGGCGGATCAGCCGGCAGGTTCGACTCCCTCAAGGAAACAGCACTAGCCTATGCCTTTGCCATCAAGGCTGCCAACGGCTTCCGGTCCATCGGCGAAGGCACCTCCTGATGAAACTGGGCAAACGCCGCTCGCAACTCCTGATCGTCGATGTGCAGGAGCGGCTTCAGCCAGCTTTGCTGGAGCCGGAGCTGATGCTGCGCCATATCGGCCTGCTTGTGGCCTGTGCAGCTCGGCTTCAGGTGCCGGTGACCGTCAGCGAGCAATATGTGAAGGGGCTGGGACCAACCCTTGCCCAGGTGCGCTCCGCGCTGCCTAACGAGGCTATCACGCTGGAGAAGATCAGCTTCTCATGCCTTGCAGACGAGGCCCTGGCTGAACGGCTTGGAACACTGAAGGCCATGGGCCATGAGACACTGGTTGTCTGCGGTGCGGAAACCCATGTCTGTGTGCTGCAGACGGTGCTGGATGCCCTGGCCCAGGGCTACCAGGTCGCACTGGTCGCGGATGCCGTGTCGAGCCGCACGGAGATCAGCATCACCACCGGGTTGCGCCGGGCAGAAAAGGCCGGGGCACAGATCGTAACGGCTGAAATGGTGGCTTTCGAGTGGCTCGAACGTGCCGGAACAGCCGATTTCAAGGCTTTGGCGCCGCTCATCAAGTGAGGTGTCTCAGACTGGCATGATCTTGCTGCGCCGCTGCGCCATGAACACTTTCAGCTCATCCATCGAGTCGAACAGATGTTGCTCGTCTGGCGTCGTCACCCTGATTCGGCCATCAGCCAACATTGCAAACGCGCTGTCACCGACCGTGTAGGCGGCGACGATGCCTTCGTCGGATGGGATCGGTGCCGGTGCTGCGGCAGCGGCGGAAACCTCTGCTGTTGCCTCCGGCTCGTCAGTCTCGTTCCGGTCGATCCCGGCTTGTGATTCTGCTTCCTCGTCAGTCTCGACGTCGGTTGTGCCAGCCTCGTCAGCCAGACCGGAAACATCACCATGCTGACTGCCTTGGTCAACAGATCCGTCTGCGAATTCGTTGGTCAATGCACCCGAAGGGCCGCCAGAAAGTTCGGCATCCTCCTCAAGCGTGAGGGCAGCTTCAACCTGCCCTTCATTGTCGCCGACATGAGCCGCATCGGAAGCTGGTCGCAACAGCGGCCTTGTCAGGTCTGCATCCTCAACCGTTTCCGCACCTGATGGCAGCATGCCCAGGTCCGCACGAAGGTCCGTACTCAGGTCTGCGCGCAAATCAGCAAAAATATCATCACCGCGAAGCGTTTGATCAGCAAGATCAAGTGCTTCGTCCATAATTGCGGCACCTTCGGCGGCGGAAGGTGGAGGCCATGCTGATTGATCCTTCAGGCTGCGGGTGGCTTCATCAATACGCGCAAAGAGATCATCACCCCTGATCGCCGGACTTTCGGGCGTGGCATCTGTTGAATGGCCGCCTTTGCCTTCCGCATCCGGCACATTGTCATGGACGTCCTCTTCAGGTCGTGGCTGGGACATTCCGTCCGAGACACGTTCCAGCAGGTCATCCAGACCCAGCCTGTCAGCCTCGGCCATCGGCTGATAGATATCGTCCGCCACGGATGCCGTTTCACCGGCAAAAGACGCCATCGGGTCCTCCGTACCCGCCTCGTCAGCGGTTCCGGCAGGTTCCGCCCGTTCGTCCACGACCGAGCCGAGAATGCTTTTTGCGGCAACCGCCAGACCGCCTGCGGCTGCAATACCTGCCAGACCTGGCAGACTTGGCATACCGGACAACGGGGCGGCAGAGACCGCCATCTGCTCAAGGCCAGGATCACGCCCTTCAGGCCCGGTCTGCAAGGGCGGCGGCTCGCGTGTGTCAAGATGCTCGGTGGCAGAGGCCGCGCGCATGAACGCCATGTCACGGCGCAAGGCATCAAGTCTCACAAGAGCCGTGCCCAGCAGCAGGCTGATCAGGCCTGTCGATGCCAGCACGCAGCCGGCAATCACCAGAACGCTGCCCCAGTCCAGCATGTAATAGGGCGCGCCCCATGCGGCGAGGCCGCAGCCTCCGATCAGGAGCACCAGCCCCGCAATTTGTCCCAGACGCCCCAATGCCTGCCTCTTTCGCGTGAGATCATCATATTACCGGATCAGATCAACCCGATGGTAAAACAACCATAACAACAGCTTAGATCATGTCTTGTTCAAAAGGCAGTTTACAGCCTGTTTGCAGCATGCCTTCGGCAGCAACATGACTGCCGACGGCCCCTTGATGCCTATCTATGCGGAAACCGCGGCAATTGCCAAATTGTGTCATGGCTAGACGGTTGCAGTGACATCGATTGAAGCCTAACTAGTGCCTGTGATCGGCTGATCCATGCAGCTGCACCCGGCATTCTCCACCTGACCAAACACCTGCCTTCTGACTTGCTTTCAAGGAGCACGATATGTCTTTCACTTTGCCCGACCTGCCCTACGCACACGATGCCTTGCAGCCCTACATGTCGCGGGAAACGCTCGAGTATCACCATGACAAGCACCATCTTGCCTATGTCAACAACGGCAACAACCTGATCAAGGGGACCGAGTTCGAAGGCAAGAGCCTTGAAGATGTGGTCAAGGGTTCATTCGGCAAGAATGCGGCGTTGTTCAACAATGCCGGACAGCACTTCAATCACATGCACTTCTGGAAATGGATGAAGCCCAATGGCGGCGGCAACATTCCGGGCACGCTGAACAAGGCCATCGTCGATGCGTTCGGTTCGGTCGAGAAGATGAAAGAAGATTTCATCGCAGCCGGTGTCGGCCAGTTCGGTTCAGGCTGGCATTGGCTGGCCGTGCAGGGCGGCAAGATCGTGGTGATGAAAACACCAAACGGCGAAAGCCCGCTTGTGCATGGCGCGATGCCGATCCTTGGCAACGATGTCTGGGAACATTCCTACTACATCGACTACCGCAACCGTCGCCCGGACTATTGCAAGGCCTTCATCGAGAACCTCGTGAACTGGGAATATGTGGCCGAACTGCATGCAGCAGCCACAGCCTGAGCCAAGCCAACGGCGAAAACGATGCAACGGGGCCTTGATGGCCCCGTTTCTGTTCAAGGTGGAGTGTTCATCTCCCTGAAACGCACCATCTGCGCATGGTCGGGGATGCACCCGCCCATCAGCGCTTCATATTCCAGGGGCCTTGTTGCGACGACCGGGTCAAGTCCGCGCAACTCATCATCCACGAAGCCCGGA
>JANMIB010000116.1:0-2569 GCA_031375605.1 Allobosea sp.
AAGATCACCTCCTGCAGGGTGATCTTGCGCACGTCGAGGCCCTCATGGCCCGGCAGCAATCCGGCATGGACGATGACCCCGCCGGGCCGGACCATCCGGCATGCCGCCTGACGGGTGGCAACGGCCCCCACCGCGTCGATCACAAGTTCGGTCGTGTTGTCAGCGGGCTCCTGTGCCTCGCCGGGGGCATAGGCCCCACATGCGCCCGCACCGAGCACAGTCTCGCGGCGCTGGGCGTTTGGCTCGCCCACAAGCACCTCGCCAGCACCCAGCATCCTCAGCACAAGCGCTGCCGCCAGCCCGATCGCGCCGCCACCGAGCACCACGCAGCGGGCCTGCGACAGCGGGCGGCGCAGCAGCGCAACACCGCGCAGCACCGCGTGATGCGACACGGCAATCGGCTCTGCAAGGGCAGCCTGGGACCAGGACAGGGCTGGCGGGATTTCCACCAGATTGGTCATCGGCACGCGCACAAGGTCTGCGAAGGCACCGGCGCGCGGCGGCATCGACAGGATCTGCCGGTCAGCCGACAGATGCGGCATGCCATGACGCGCGGGCTCGCTGTCCGTGTTCGTCACCAGCGGATTGATGGTGACACGGCGCCCTGCGAGCGGGCCGTTCATCACGGTTCCGGCCGCTTCATGCCCAAGGATCAGCGGCGCGGGGCGGCGCGCATCGTGGCCATGGTAGGCGTGCATGTCCGAACCGCAGATGCCGACGGCTTCGACCTTGACCAGTGCCTCCCCGGCGAGCGGAACGGGGTCCGGCTCATCACGGTAGTCAAGTTCGCCAGGGCCGGTGTAAACGAGTGCTTTCATGGGGCCAGCTCCGTCATTTGGCCGTGAAGCCGCCATCGACCGCAATGGTCTGGCCGGTGACATAGCCCGAGGCATTGCTCGCCAGGAATACGGCGGTTCCGTGCAGGTCTTCCAGTTCGCCATTGCGGCCCATCGCTGTCTGGGCTGCATTCTTTGCAGCACGCTCCTTGTCGGCAAACACGGCAGCGGTGAGTGGCGTGTGAAAGAAGCCCGGCGCGATGGCATTGCAGGTGATGCCATGGCGCGACCATTCCTCTGCGGTGGCGCGGGTCAGTTGCATGACGCCCGCCTTGGCCGTGCCATAGGGCGCGGAGTTGGGGAAGGCACGCCAGCTTTGCAGCGAAGCAATGTTGATGATGCGGCCCCAGTTGCGAGCAGCCATCGCCGGAGCAAGCGCCTGTGTGAGCAGGAACGGCGCGCGCAGGTGCACGGCCATGTGCGTGTCAAAAGCCGCCGCCGTGACCTCGCCGAAGGGCTGGCGCAGATTGATGCCAGCCGCGTTAACGAGGATGTCAATCTTGATGCCGCGAGTTTCAAGCTCCCTTTTCAGGGTTGAGGCACAGTCCGGCATCACGAGATCAGCAACCACCGACGAGGCCGTGACAGCCTCGCCAGCAAGATCATGAACGGCTGTAGCAAGCTCCGCCTGCCGCCGGGCCACCAGAACGACGTTGGCACCTGCAAGGCCAAGCGCGCGCGCCAGTTCAAGCCCGATGCCGGAATTGCCGCCGGTGACGAGCGCGGTGCGACCGCTCAGGTCAAACAGATTGGCGAGACGAAAGCCCATCAGACCTCAACCGGGGTTCCAAGATCAAAATTGTGGCCGGGAAAGTATTTCGCCAGCCTGTCATCGCCGGTGCGCGCATGGCCTTCCATGCCCTCCAGCCGCGAGATGCGGGCCGTGACCTGCGCGATGGTCTTGCAGGCATCGCGGTTCATCTTCTGCCAGGTGAGCGGCTTCAGGAATTTGTGAACCGACAGGCCAGCGGAATAACGCGCCGCGAACTTAGTGGGCAGGATATGGTTGGGGCCGGACGCCTTGTCGCCAAAGGCCACGGTGGTTTCCTCGCCGAGGAAAAGCGAGCCGTAGTTGGTGAGGTTCGCCAGCCACCAATCCAGATCTGTGCAATGCACTTCAAGATGCTCGCAGGCATAGCGGTCCGAGACTTCCACCAGTTCCTCGCGCGTGTCACAGACTATCACCTCGCCATAGTCGCGCCAGGCGGCAAAAGCTGCATCGCGCGCTGTTGGCGGCAGGGCTTCGATCAGGGCCGGAATGCGCGCCATGACGTCGTCCGCCAGGGCGCGGGAGGATGTGAACAGCCAGGCCGGGCTTTCATGGCCGTGCTCCATCTGGCCCACCAGATCGGAGGCCACGATGGCCGGATCGGCGCTGTCGTCGGCGATCACCGCCACTTCTGACGGGCCGGCAAACACATCGATCCCGACCTTGCCGAACAGCATGCGCTTGGCTTCCGCCACGAACTTGTTGCCGGGACCCACCACGACATCGGCTGGCTTGCCCGTGAACAGGCCGTTTGCCATGGTGGCGATGGCCTGCACGCCGCCAAGGCACATGATGATGTCGGCACCGGCGACGGTCATCGCATAGAGCACCTGCGGGTGGATGCCCTCGCCCTTGAAGGGTGTCGAGCAGGCAATCACGGTCTTGACGCCAGCAGCCTTCGCGGTGGCAACCGACATGTAGGCCGACGCGATGTGGGCATAACGACCGGTGGGAACATAGCAGC
>JANMIB010000141.1:0-3414 GCA_031375605.1 Allobosea sp.
CACCTTCTCGCGCAGGGCATCGATCAGCCCGTCGAAAAGCTGGAACGCTTCGGACTTGTATTCGTTGAGAGGATCGCGCTGGGCAAGGCCGCGCCAGCCGACAACCTGCCGCAGGTGTTCGAGCGTCACCAGATGTTCGCGCCAGAGATGGTCGAGCATCTGCAGCAGGACCTGCTTCTCCACATAGGTCATGACCTCTTCGCCATTGCGCTCGACGCGCGCGGCATAGTCGTCATTGGCAGCTTTCAGGAGCCGCTCGCGCATCTCCTCGTCGGCAATGCCGTCTTCCTTCGCCCATTCGTCGACAGGCAGGTCAAGATTGAGCGAGCCCACGACTTCGGTCTTGAGACCGGGGATGTCCCATTGTTCGGGATAGGCATCTTCTGGGATGTGATGGCGCACCACGTCATCGACAACCTGGCTGCGCATCTCGTTGATGGTCTCGCGGATCGAGGCCTGCCGCATGAAATCGCGGCGCTGCTCGAACACCACCTTGCGCTGGTCGTTCATCACGTCGTCGTATTTGAGGATGTTCTTGCGCATGTCGAAGTTGCGGGCCTCGACCTTGCCTTGCGCCTTCTCCACCGCCTTGTTGATCCAGGGATGGATGATCGCCTCGCCCTCCTGCAGGCCGAGCTTCTGCAGCATGCCATCCATCCGGTCAGACCCGAAGATGCGCATCAGGTCGTCCTGCAGCGACAGGAAGAACTTGGAACGCCCCGGATCGCCCTGGCGGCCGGAGCGGCCCCGCAGCTGGTTGTCGATCCGGCGGCTCTCATGGCGCTCCGTGCCGATGATGTAGAGCCCGCCCGGCATGGTCATGGTCTTGGCCGCACGCGAACCCTTGGCCGGTTCGATCTCGACCTCTTCCTTCGCATTGAGCACGATCTGGCGGAAGCGCTCGACCTCGGCCTTGATGGCGGCAACCTTCGCGTCCTTGTCCGGGCCATCCTCCATCCCGGCTGTTTCAGCCTTGATGCGCATGTCGACCGAACCGCCGAGCTTGATGTCGGTGCCGCGGCCCGCCATGTTGGTGGCGATGGTGATCGCTCCGGGCACACCGGCTTCTGCCACGATGTAGGCTTCCTGCTCATGGAAGCGCGCATTGAGCACGGCAAACTGCTTGGTGGCCTTGCCGTCGCGGGCGGCCTTGTAGAGAGAATCCAGCACGTCGGTCTGGGTGAAATCGAGCTGCTTGTAGCCAGCCTTGATCAGCAGCTCCGCCACCAATTCCGATTTCTCGATCGACGCCGTGCCGACCAGGACCGGCTGCATCCGGGCCGAGGCCTTTTCCAGCTCGATGATGATGGCGCCAACCTTTTCCTCGAAGGTGCGATAGACCGAATCGTCCTCATCCACGCGCTCGACAGGCACATTGGTCGGGATTTCGACCACGTCGAGCTTGTAGATCTGCTGGAACTCGTCGGCTTCCGTGGCGGCTGTGCCGGTCATGCCGCCCAGCTTCTCATAGAGCCGGAAATAATTCTGGAATGTGATGGAGGCGAGCGTGACATTCTCAGGCTGGATCTGCGCCTTTTCCTTGGCTTCCAGCGCCTGGTGCAGCCCTTCGGAGAAGCGGCGGCCCGGCATCATGCGGCCGGTGAACTCATCGATGATGATGACCTCGTTGTCGCGGACGATGTAGTCCTTGTCGCGCGTGAACAGCGTGTGCGCCCTCAGCGCCTGGTTGATGTGATGCACGATGGTGACGTTGTGCGCCTCATACAGGCCGCCCTCTTTCAGCATGCCTGCCTCGCGCACAAGGTTCTCGATCCGCTCGGTTCCGGCCTCGGTCAGCGAGACCTGCCGCTGCTTCTCGTCCAGATCAAAGTCGGTCTTCGTCAGGCTAGGAATAAGCGCATCGATGGTGACATAAAGATCAGAGCGATCTTCGGTCGGCCCCGAGATGATCAGTGGCGTGCGCGCTTCATCGACCAGGATGGAGTCGACCTCGTCGACGATGGCATAGGCATGGCCGCGCTGGACCATCTGCGCGAACTCGTACTTCATGTTGTCGCGCAGATAGTCGAAGCCGAACTCGTTGTTGGTGCCGTAGGTGATGTCAGAGGCATAAGCGGCATGGCGCTGCTCGTCATCAAGTCCATGCACGATCACGCCGGTGGTGAGGCCCAGGAAGCTGTAGATCTGGTTCATCCAGGCAGCATCACGGCTTGCAAGATAGTCGTTCACGGTGATGACGTGGACACCCTTGCCGGCCAATGCGTTGAGATAAACAGCAAGTGTCGCCACCAGCGTCTTGCCTTCGCCGGTCTTCATTTCGGCGATGGAGCCTTCGTGCAGCACGATGCCGCCAATCAGCTGGACATCATAATGGCGCTGGCCAAGCGTCCGCTTGGCCGCCTCGCGCACCGTGGCGAAGGCCGGCACGAGAATGTCGTCAAGCGTCTTGCCAGCGGCAAGCTGTTCGCGAAACTGGACCGTGCGCGCCTTGATCTCGTCATCGCTCAGTTTTTCGATCTCGCTTTCCAGCGCATTGATCGCCTCGACCCTTGGCCTGTAGGCTTTCACACGCCGGTCATTGACCGAACCGAACAACTTCTTTGCGAGCGCGCCTAACATGCGGTGTCTTTCATCATCATCAGGCACGCGGGGCTAGGCCGGGCAGCCTTGGTCAATCCATCGGATATGCTGCGCGCACGCATACATCCGCAAGGCGTCGTGGTCCAGCGGCACACGTTATGTGGGGGTGCCATGCCTGTTTCCACAAGAGGTTCTGTTTTCACAAGGGGTTGCGCAAATAACACGTGCATTCCCGTGACGGCGAATGACCATGCACCTGACAGGAAGGTGAATGTCTGCATGCACGTGCAAGGCTTGCCAAGCGCTTGCAGGGCTGGCACGTGTCGAAAAACTACCATCTGATCGAGGGTCTAAAGATGATTCGTAACCGTCCTGGCCATCTGCGCTGTGTTCTGGCTGGTCTGGCGCTGGGCGTCAGCTTGTTCTCGGTGCCTGCATTCGCGCAAAGCGACAAGGTCGTCGCACGCATTGATGGCATCGACATCACCGAGCTTGAAATCTCACTGGCGGGCGAGGATCTTGGCGAGCGGATTGCGCAAGTGCCGCCTGCCCAGAAGCGTGACTACCTGATCGGCTACCTGGCCGACCTCAAGATCGGAGCGCGGGCCGCAGAGCGTGCCAAGGTGATGGATGCGCCTGAATTTGCCACGCGCCTCGCCTATTTCAGGCAAAAGGTGCTGATGGACGAGTTCATCGCACGGGAATCAAAGACAGCCGCAACGCCTGAAGCCGCCCGCAAGCTCTATGACGACACGATGAAGACGGTGAAGCCGGAAGAGGAAGTCCGCGCCCGCCACATCCTCGTGGAGAAGGAAGACGAAGCCAAGGCGGCGCTTGCCCGCGTCCGCACAGGCGAGGATTTTGCCAAGATTG
>JANMIB010000168.1:0-4393 GCA_031375605.1 Allobosea sp.
GGGTGTTGCCGCGCTGGGCATCGGCGCTGTCGTGGGCCTGCGCGGATTTTCGGGGCCGATTCGCACCAGTGGCGATCCGCCGGTGATCAGGGCCGAAGCCGGTCCAACCAAGGTCCAGCCGCAGAATCCGGGCGGTGTTGAAATTCCCAACCAGAACAAGCAGATTCTTGAACGCACGCCCGAGCCAAGGGCCGCCGACACGCGCGTCGTGAACCGCGAAGAGCAGCCGATGGATGTGCAGGCCGCTGCGCGCGCCACACCGCGCGTCATCCTGCCCGGTCCATCCACGGGGCCATCCACAGCCGTTCAGGCTGTGACACCTGCTCAGCCGCCGACGCCTTCGCAGACCGTCGTTCCGCTTGTGCCAGCGGCTGAAACGCCTGCCTCAACAGCCGGGGCATCTGCTGTTGCTGCAACGCCTCCTGCTCCACAAGGGGCTGCAGCCGCCTTGGGTGAGCCGCGCCGGGTGCGCACGGTCGCAGTTCGTCCAGATGGCTCGATTGCGCCGGTGAATGGTGCTGCGACGCCTGTGGTGTCGGCATCAGGCACCCCGGCCACTCCTGCAACCACCGCGTCCTCTCCTCCGCTTCCGCGGGCTGCCGTCGCACCGCGGCCCCCGGCCCCGCCTCGCAGCGAGGAAGCAGCCGCGCCAAGACCCGTTCCAACTCCGGCCCAGTCGCCCGCCCGCCCGCAAGTGGCTGCCGCCCCGCCTGCCGCTCCCGTGCCAGCCGCTGTGGAGCCGGTCGCCGGTGGCGGTGGTTTCATGGTGCAGCTTGGCGCACCGGGCAGCGAATCAGAGGCGCGCGCCACGTTCGCGTCGCTGCAGCGCCGGTTCTCCGATCAGCTGTCCAGTGATCAGCCGACAATCCGCAGGGCCGATGTCGGAAATGGCCGCACGGTCTACCGGCTCCGGGTTGGCCCCTATGGTCGTGAGGCAGCCGCCGAAAAGTGCGAGGCGCTCAAGGCGGCTGGCGGCAACTGCTTCATCGCGCGTAACTGATCCAAATCTGCCATCGCAACTCTCGCAGCCGGGTCGCCCCGGCTGTTTTGCGTTGATCCCCAGCAAATCCGGCTGCGCTTCTTGACCTCTGACAGGCTTTGCCGTCCGGCTTGAGCCATGACGACACATGCCTTCATTGCCGGATGCGCCGGCCTTGAACTGAGCCAGCAGGAAGCAGCTTTCTTTGCCAGGAGCCGCCCCTGGGGCTTTATCCTGTTCAAGCGCAACATCGAGGACCGCAAGCAGGTTCTGGCGCTCACGACGGCGCTGCGCAGCGCCGTTGGTTGGCATGCGCCGGTCCTCATCGACCAGGAAGGCGGGCGCGTCCAGCGGATGCGGCCCCCGAACTGGCCAGCTTATCCATCTGGCCGCTGGTTCGGCCAGGTCAATGATCCGCTGCGGCGAACCGCACTGGCGCGGCTGTCTGCCCGGCTCGTGGCGCATGACCTGCGTGAGGTCGGCGTGGATGTCGATTGCCTGCCGGTGCTCGATGTGCCGGTGGCAGGCGCACATGACGTGATCGGCGACCGTGCCTATGCCTTCCAGCCAGACGAGGTGGCCCGCATTGGCCGTGCCGCAGCCGAGGGCTTGCTGGCGGGCGGCGTGCTTCCCGTTATCAAGCACATGCCTGGCCATGGCCGCGCCCAGTCTGACAGTCACCACGCCCTTCCGCATGTCTCCGCCTCGCTGGATGAATTGCGAGCCCATGATTTCCGCCCGTTCCGCCATCTGGCCGACATGCCCATGGCGATGACGGCGCATGTCGTGTTCGAGGCGATTGATCCATCCGGCCCCGCCACCACCTCGCGCAAGGTTTTCCGCCGTATCGTGCGCGGCGAACTCGCCTATGACGGGCTGGTGATGACAGACGACCTGTCGATGAAAGCGTTGTCCGGCAGCTTCGCAGAACGTGCCAGGGCAGCTTATGCCGCAGGATGTGACATGGTCCTGCATTGCAATGGTGTCATGGACGAAATGGTGAAGGTCGCCGAGGCTGCGCGGCCCTTGTCAGGTGCTGCGAAGCGCCGCGCAAAGTCTGCATTGTCTCGCATCTCGCACGAGCCGGAACCGCTTGATCGCGGCGCACTGGCAGACGACATCGCACGTATTCTTGGCGCTGATGCCTGATCAAGGCATGTTTGGGAGCTGGAGAACCGAATCAGTGGCAAAAGACGCTGTGGCAAAGGAACTGGCCTTCGACGATTTCAGGGCCGCCGAGCGGGGGGATGATGACCCCTTGCTTGTGGTCGATGTCGATGGCTTCGAGGGGCCGCTCGATCTGTTGCTAGAGCTGGCGCGCCGCCAGAAGGTCGATCTGACGCGGATCTCGATCCTGGCTCTCGCAGACCAGTACCTTGCCTTTGTGGACAGTGCGCGCCGGTTCAGGCTCGAACTCGCCGCCGACTATCTGGTGATGGCCGCCTGGCTTGCTTACCTCAAATCACGGCTGCTGCTGCCTGATCCGCCCAAGGCCGACGAACCGAGCGCCGCTGATCTGGCGACGGCTCTGGCCCTGCGCCTGCGCCGCCTGGAAGCCATCCGCGAGGCGGCCAAGCTCCTCGCATCGCGGGCTCAACTGGGCCGGGATGTCTTTGCGCGTGGCCATGTGGAGAACCCGCGCACCGAAACGGACGGCGCTTGGGAAGCCACGCTCTATGACCTGCTGACGGCCTATGCCCGCCAGCGCCAGAAGCATGCGGTCTCCCGCGTGACGGTTCACAAGCGCTTTGTCTGGTCGCTCATCGAAGCGCGTGAGGCCTTGCAGAAGATGGTGGGGCTGGCAGCGGACTGGACCACGCTCGATGCTTATCTGATCGAATATGCGGTGGACCCATCCATGAAGGCCACCGTGCGCGCCTCCGCCCTTTCGGCGATGCTGGAAATGGTGCGCGAGGGCCTGGTTGATCTTCGGCAGGACAGGCCGTTTTCGCCGCTTTATCTGCGTAAGCGTATCACGCCGCAGATGGCGGCAGAGTAGGGAGCATTGCACATGGTTGCACTGGCGCAGCGTTTCGATCACGATTCTGACATGGATCATGATCCCGACCAGATGCAAGACCCGATGGAAGAGGCGCTGCGCATCGGCGAAGCCTTGCTGTTTGCCTCGGCTGATCCGGTTTCCGAAACCGATCTTGCCAATTTTCTGCCCGCTGGTGTCTCCGCGCTTGAGGTGCTGACCCGGCTTGAGAAGATCTACGCCCTGCGCGGGGTCAATCTTGTGCGTGTTGCCGGGAAGTGGGCGCTGCGCACGGCGGAAGATCTGGGGCATCTGCTGGTGCGGCGCATCGAGGAGCCGAGGCGTCTGACCCGTGCCGCGCTGGAGACACTGGCGATCATTGCCTATCATCAGCCCGTGACGCGGGCGGAGATCGAGGAAATCCGCGGCGTCGCGACCTCCAAGGGCACGCTCGACACGCTGCTTGAATCAAGCTGGATCAGGCTCAGGGGCCGCCGCCGGACGCCGGGCCGCCCGCTGACCTATGGCACGACCGCCGCCTTCCTCGAGCAGTTCGGCCTTGACCGTGTCGATGACCTGCCGGGCCTTGACGATCTGAAAGGGGCCGGATTTCTGGAGGGCCGCACCCCCAAGGGGCTCGATGTTCCCGTTCCCAGCGATGATGAAGCATTGCGTGATGACGAAGACGCGCTCGACGATCTGTTCGCACCTCTTGACGTGGACGGGCCTGAGGGCGATTGACCAGCCACGCGCCTGCCATCGTGGCATGCGGATGATCCCAGAGCAGCAAGCGCACCCGAGCGATGTTTCCTGACACCGATATCGACCGCGGCTGGCGCGGCTGGGGCCGTCGCGGCACGGCGGGGGCATCCATCCCGGTGTCGTTGGGGTTCGAGGATGTCCGGCAGCAATACGGCGATGTGACAGCCCTTGCCGGTGTCTCGCTGGAGATTGCGGCAGGCGAGGTGGTCTGTCTGCTTGGGCAGTCCGGTTGTGGCAAATCCACGCTTTTGCGCGCTGCCGCCGGTGTGGAGCAGCCTTCGTCTGGCCGCGTGCTGCTGGATGCCCGCGAGGTTGCCGGGCCAAACCGCTTCGTGGAGCCTGACAAGCGCGGCGTCGGCCTGATGTTTCAGGATTACGCGCTGTTTCCGCATCTCAGCGTTCTGGGCAATGTCAGCTATGGCATCCGCGGGCTGTCTGCCGCCGACACGAAATCCAGCGCCTTGCGCGCGCTGGACCGGGTCGGGCTCGCCAGCATGGCGGAGGCCTATCCCCACATGCTGTCCGGCGGGGAGCAGCAGCGTGTAGCGTTGGCCCGCGCGATTGCGCCGCGCCCCGGTGTGCTCCTGATGGACGAGCCGTTCTCAAACCTCGACCGCCGCCTGAAGGACGCCGTGCGCGAGGAAACCGTGGCCGTGATCCGCGAGACGGGGGCC
>JANMIB010000176.1:0-11101 GCA_031375605.1 Allobosea sp.
ATCGAGCCGATCTACACACTTCCCGATGCTTTGAAGACGCTCGAACTGCTGAGTGACGTTCCGTATGATCGATGGACCGATGTCGCTCCGGGCATGCGCGCACGCTGGTGGAATGCGGGGCATCTGCTCGGTTCAGCGTCCATCGAGGTCGAGGTTGCCGAAACCGGCAGCGCACCGTTGCGGATCCTGTTTTCGGGAGACATCGGGCCAGATCACAAGGCATTGGAAGATGGACCTGAAGGCCCTTCCGGCTTCGACTATGTTCTGTGTGAAGCGACATACGGCGACCGTGACCGCATCGAGGTTTCGGATGGTGCGCGCAAGCAAGCTCTGGCCGCCGAGGTCAATGCTGCGCGGGAAGCGGGCGGCGCTCTGCTCATCCCCTCATTTGCCGTGGAGCGCACACAGGAGTTGATCGCGGATATCGTTGCACTGATGGATATGGGGACCATTCCATCAGCGTCGATCTTTGTTGATTCCCCGCTTGCTTCAAAGGCAACGGCCGTTTTCCGGAAGCATGCGCACGAACTGCCAAATGGTGACGCATTGGCAAGAGCGCTGACTTCCCCGCATCTTCACGTCACTGAGAGCGTCGAGGAATCAAAGTCGTTAGCGCGGATGCGCGGCTTCCACATCATCATTGCCGCTAGCGGCATGTGCGATGCGGGGCGGATCCGCCATCACCTGAAGAACTGGCTGCCTGTCAGGCAGGCAACTGTGCTCATGGTCGGGCATCAGGCGGCTGGAACGCTCGGGCGTGATTTGCTTGATGGCGTTGCCCGCGTCAGGATCCAGGGTGATGAAGTGGCCGTTCTGGCACGTATTCGCATGATCGAGAGCTATTCGGGGCATGCTGATGCGCCCGAATTGCTCGCCTGGCTGAAGGCGCGCGGCCCCATCCGAGAGGCGCTGTTCCTCGTGCACGGCGAGCCGTCAGGCTTCGAAAGTTTGAAAAATGCTGTGATAGCCGCTGGCATGCTTGCCCCGGATCGGGTTCTCGTCCCCGCAATGGACGATGCTGTCGTTCTCGGTCACGGTGCCCCAGAATTGGAAAGCTCTGCTCTAAGCCGCCGCATCGAGCCGAGAGCCGTTGTCGCACCTGACTGGAACCATGATTTGTCGCGCTTGCTTCTCGACATTGACAGCGCCGTAGAAAGCAAAGCTGATGATAAAGCGCGTCAGGTCGTCATCCGCAGGTTGAGGCGAGCGCTCGAAGAGCAGTGACTACGCGGGCACGCGAAGTCCGGCACCAAGAAGTGCAGACCATGCATCCTTCGCTGAATCCATGTAGGAGAAGAGCTGCAAATCCTTGATATCGATCACGCCCGCCTCGTACATCGTTTCCAGATTGATGACCGAGCGCCAATAGCGTGAGCCGACGAGCACAATGGGACAAGGCGGCATCTTGCGTGTCTGTTGCAGCGTCACAACCTCGAACAACTCGTCAAGTGTGCCAAAACCGCCCGGAAAGACCACGAGGCCCCGCGCCCTCATCGCCAGATGCATCTTGCGCATCGCAAAATAATGGAAGCGGAACGTCAGTTCAGGAGTGGTGTAGGCATTCGGCTGCTGCTCATTTGGCAATGTGATGTTGAAGCCGATCGACGGCGCGCCAGCCTCGTGTGCGCCCCGGTTGGCGGCCGACATCAGACCCGGACCACCACCTGTGGCGATCACGTTGTGCAACTCACCGCCATGGTCGAGAGCCCCGCCGCGTTCCGAAGCAATCTGACCGAAGCGCCGCGCCTCGGCATACCAGTGCGCGCTTTCGCCACCGCCATTCTCGTGCAAGCGGGCGCTGCCGAACACCACGATTGTCGACACGATCCTGGCCTGCCTCAGCGCCTCCTCGGCCTTCTGATATTCAAGCAGAAACCGCACGCCACGGGCGGAATCCCCGAGGATGAAATCTGTATCAAGCGCGGGGAGCCGGTAAGATGGGCTCGACAGCTGAGCTTTGTTCGAGGGCGTGTCTGACATCTGTGTGCAGTTACCAGAATGTTGGCCGATAGCCTCTGCTGAATGCAGCGGCGGGGTTGGAATTCGCCCCAAATGTTGCTCCAGCATCAATTCGGCGACGCCGACAGCAAGATCAAGACCCGCCGAGCAGTGTGTTTGCACTGGTGCAGGAGACTGACCTGTCGTTGGCAGAATGGCGAGGAACTGCACCACGACACTGACGCACATCAGTTTAATGGTGGCCGCTATCGTCTACGTTCGACGAGGATATTCGTCGCTCACGCAACTTAGCGATGCAGGGCTGGCGAGCAGCGCGCGGCAAAACCCTTACAATCCAGAGTTGACTGGTATTCAGAAAACGGCAGAGCGGACGATTTCGCCGAGGTCCGATATGCTCGACAGGTCAGCTTTGAGTTTTGTCCGCTCAAGCTGGGACAGATCTGTTAGACCGACGCGGTTGTCAGGTGGCCTGCCATCGGCGATGTCGGTGAGTTGTGATCTCAGAACAAGGCCCAGTGTCCGGGAATAGGCCTGCGTGATCTCATCGAGATTGGACAGGGAACCCAGATCGAGGCTCTGGACCGCAACCAGTCTGTCATAGGTCGAGCGCTGGTTTTGCCGATGACGGATCGCAAGAACGCGCGCTGCCGCGACCACACGGCTGACGAAATGTCGTTTGAGGTCAAGGCAGCCATCGCTCTCGGCCTTCAGATTGCCGAAGAAGCTGACTGGCACGCTGGCATCGTGATGTGAGGCGATCATCAGTTTCAGGAAGGCGACATTTTCACTGGCTGCAGAGCCGAACCTCGTCAACAGCGTGTGAAACAGACCAGGATCGCCATGTACGGTTCTTGCGTCAAAGACGATGTCGACGTTGAGGAGATCGCTGGGGTTGGAACGGCTGAGCCAGTGCTCCATACGCTCAAGCCAGGTCGAAACCGAGCCGCGAAACAGGGGCTCCCGCGCCATGACGCCGCCTTTGCAAAGTGGCACGCCGATCTCGTTCAACGTGCTGGCAAGACGAGCACCCAGCTCGGCGAACCAGCGATCCGCTGCGCTCTTCGGGTTGCCGTCTGCAAAGACAATCGCGTTGTCCTGGTCCATGGCAAGCAGGCTTTCGCCGCGCCCGGCAGAGCCAAGCACCAGAACCCCGTAGGTCGTGGGTGCCGATCCCTTTCCTGCTTTGATCATGTCCTGCTCGGCGAGGATAGCCGCCCTGCGGGTCAGGGCACCAAGCTCGCGGGCGATGATTGCGGCAATGTCCAGACCGTTGATCCCTTCGTCTGTCAACGAGCGCGCCATGGCTGGCAGCTTGGCCCAGACGCGGCCCATGTCTGCCACATTGACCGCGCTGTCGATGGCGTCACCCAGCATCAGTGATGACTGGGCTCTCAGCCGCAGGAGATCGCGCTGTGAAAGCGCGCCCATGACCTGAACGTGATCATCGCCCACGACGGCAAGATGCCTGATGCCTAGCCGGGCCATAGTGCCGATAGCCCGGTAAACATACGCGCCAGCCCGTACCGTCGTGAGCGGACGACTTGCAATCGCACCGATCTGATCGTCGAGGGCCAGCGCTCCGTCTCGCGCCAGTGCCCTGAGAAGATCGCGTTCAGTGACGATGCCAACGTCCTGCGCGTGATCCTCAGGCGACCCGACAAACAGGCTGCTGATCTGCAATCTGGCCAGCTCTGCGATCGCAGAAGCAATGGTCGCGGTTGGCAGCATAAAGATAGGCGGTTTGCTCATCAGCGAGTCAACCCGGTGCTGAAATGGGTAGGCATCAAAGCCGCCCCGCTGCCCTTGATGCGTGTTTTGGCCAGCATCTGTGAGCTTGTTGAGTTGCGGTGGCTCCGCCCAGCCGGTGCGCGCCAGGTCTTCGCTCATGCCTTGAATGCGCCTGCAGGCTGACAGTGCTTCGCCGAAGGTACGGATGCCTCTGTCGCGCAAGCGCGGCAACATCGCGCTGAAGATTGCCGAAGTGGCCTCGGCATCCGCCAAGGCACGGTGGTTTGCTGTGGCTGGCACATCAAGCCATGAACACAGCGCCCCGACGGTGAAGTCCGGCAGCCGGGCATCAAGCACGAGGGCAAGAAAGCGCGTGTCGAGCCAGACAGGCTCCTGCCAAGACAGCCCGGCGCGCTCGCATTCGCGTTTCAGAATGGCGAGATCAAAGCCGAGCGAGTGACCGATCAAGACCTGATTGCCGATGATGCTGCTGGCCTCGCGCCAGACATCGCCAAAGCCGGGACCATTCAGAACCATCGCGTCATCAATCCCATGGATCGCTGTGCTTCGCTCAGGGATTGGTGCACCGGGATTGATCAGACGTGACCATTTGATCGGCAGACCGTGACCGGCAATGCCGATCTCGATCACCCTTGCCTTCTTCACGTCAAGCCCTGTGGTCTCGGTATCGAGGACAAGGGCCTCCAAAGCGGAAAGCGGCGTATTGGTCAGAATCGTTGGCATGGCGACTCACGGTGAACAAAGATCATCATGCTGTCACGGCTTGTCTGTTCGTGCCGCGCGTCTCCGGATGCAGCGATTTTCCAAGAATGTGCTCGGATTGGTTGGCCATGTGGCGGGGCGAGCCGACAATGAGCGGGTCGGCCCCGAATATGACGGCTCGTCGCGGTTCGGGTAATCCATGGCAGAAAGAAAGTGCTGCAGGCAGTCGAGACGCGCGCGGTGGCACTTGCGCATGGTCTTTCTGAAAAAGCCCGACTAGACAATCGTTTTGCGATACAAATGCCATGTTGCGTGACCAAGGATTGGCAGCACGAGCGGCAAGCCCAGAAACATCGGCAGCGCTGATATAACGAGCAGTGCCCCGACGATGGCACCCCAGACCAGCATAACGGGCAGGTTGAGCATCACGCCCTTGATCGACAGAATGATCGCCGTGATGAAGTCTTCTTCCCGAGCCAGAAGATGCGGGAACGAGAACACCGAGATCGCAAATGCGACAAACGCAAACCCCGCGCCGACCAGCGTGCCCGTGACCGCGAAGGTGATGGCTGTCGAGTTGAACATCGCGTCGGCGCTCATGGTCAGAAGGTTGACCGGCCGAAGGCCGTAATTGAGCGCGTAGATCAGCAGCGCAACCCGCACCCAGAACAGGAGCAGCACCATCAGCGCGAAGCCCAGCATCATGATCTGGCGGGTGGAGTGGTGGCGGATGGTGCCAAGTACGACCGGGAATGAGAGCGGCAGGCCTGCTTCAAGGCGGCGGCTCACTTCATAAAGGCCAATGGCGGCAAACGGTCCGATCAGTGCAAAGCCCATGATCAGCGGCAACACTGCCATGTACTGGCCAAAGTACCAGGCCAAGCTGATCAAGGCCGCGCCGCCAAGGGCATAGAACAGGCCAAAGAACAGGCCATAAGCGGGCGCTGCGGCAAAGTCGGACAAGCCAGCCTTGAGGCTGTCCATCAGATCCTTGAAGCTGATCGTCCGAACCTGAGTTGCCACTGGTGCTGTTTTCAGGACGTTGTCGGATTGCTCAGCGTTCATTAGTCTGGTCCTTCGATATGGCATCGGGCAGGTCATCATCGGAAATCGCGCGCCATCCTGCGCCTTGCAGATCCTCGAACTGCTTGCTGCGAAGCGACCAGACGAAGCCTGCAAGCCCAAGCGCCCCCAGCGACAGGGCCAGCGGCAGCAGATATACCAGAACATTCATCAGCTTGCCCTCCGAGGGTTGGCGGCTCTGAGTGCATTGAGCGTCACGATCACGGATGAGCCGGACATGGCGAGGGCTGCCACAAGCGGTGTCGCATAGCCCGCAATCGCCAGCGGCACCGCGATGGCGTTGTAGATCACGGCAAGCCAGAGGTTCTGGACCATCAGATGTTTGGCGCGGCGCGAGATCGTCACGGCTGCGAGCACAGGTGTCAGACGTGAGCCGAGGAAGACCGCGTCGGCGGCGGCTTGTGTCAGGTGAACTGCTGTCACCGGCGAGATCGAGACATGGGCAGCGGCCAGCGCTGGTGCGTCGTTGAGGCCATCTCCGACCATCAGCACCTTGCGACCTTGTGCTTTCAGCGCCTCGATCCGGTTGATCTTGTCGGCGGGCGTGAGGCCGGACATGGCCCTTGCGATGCCAAGGGCGCAGGCTGAATCGGCAACGGCAGCCTCGCGATCTCCGGACAGGATTTCAATGTCGAGCCCAAGGGCTTGGAGCTTGCGCACGGTCTGGACCGCATCGGGGCGCAGCACCTGCTGGATGGCGAACACCACAACGCGCTCGCCGTGGCGAAAGGCCATCAGCGATGCGTCAGGATATTGCCTTGCAACGGCGTCGGCTTCCGCCTCGGCCTTGCAATAGCTTGGCCGCCCGAGAAGCAAGGTCTTGCCATCAAGGGTGGCCTTGACGCCAAGGCCGGGCTCTTCTTCCGCTTCAAGCGGCGCTGTTGCACCGCTGGCACCGACGATGGCTTGTGACAGTGGATGGCGGCTTGAGAGCCCGAGCCTGCCGGCAAGTTCGAGATCTGGTCGGCTGATATCGGCTGCGTTGGCCAGCTCTGGCATGGGCATGGTCAGGGTGCCGGTCTTGTCGAAGATGACGGTATCAACCTCTGCAAAGCGCTCCAGCGCGCTGCCCTGGTTGAGCAGCACCGAACGCCGGAACAGTGCGCCTGCTGCAACCACCTGCACTGCGGGGACAGCCAGCCCGAGGGCACACGGGCAAGTGATGATCAGCACCGTGATGGCGATGATGAGCGCCTTTTGCCAGGCCAAACCGAAGATGATCCAGCCAATCAGGGTGATCAGCGCGGTGGCGTGAACCAGCGGCGCATAAAGCTGGGCTGCGCGGTCAGCCAGCAACAAATGCTGCGACTTGGTTGATGTCGCGCGCTCGATCAGCTGGTTGACCTCATCCAGCAATGTGCCGGTTGCGGCATTCAGAACGCGGACTTTCAAGGTGCCTGAGACGTTCAACGTGCCTGCATAGACCATGGCGTCTTCGGCTATGGCGACATAGTCCGTTTCGCCAGTGATCAGGCTCTGGTCGATCTCCGAGTGACCGGACACCACCTTGCCATCAACCGAGACCCGCTCACCAGGGCGCACCAGCACGATATCGCCGGGGGCAATGGCAGCGATCGGGACCTCGCGCACCTCCTTTTCGGAGATGAACTTGATGGCGGTTTCGGCCTTCAGCGCCGCAAGGTTGCCAGCAACAGCGCGTGTCTTGTGGCGCATCGCCTGATCGAGATAGCGCCCGATCAGCAGGAAGAAGATCAGCATCACGGCGCTGTCGAAATAGGCGTGTTCGCCGTGGTTCAGCGTTTCGACCACGGACATGCCAAGCGCCAGCAGGATGCCAAGCGTGATCGGCACATCCATGTTGACGTGGCGGGCTTTCAAGGCGCGGATGGCACTCTCAAAGAAGGGCTGGCCGGCATAGGCTGCGGCCGGCAGCGCGATCAGGGCCGAGAGCCAGTGAAAGAAATCACGGGTTTCGGGGTTGATGTCGCTGGCATTGCCAGACCAGACCGACACCGACAGCAACATGATGTTCATACCGGCAAAGGCTGCGACACCGAGATAGCGCAGCAGGCGCTTTTCCTCGTTGGCCTCAGCCGTCTCGGCTTGCTTTGCCACGAAAGGGTAGGCGCGGAAGCCCTTGCCAGCAACGGCGGCGATGACGGCATCGGGGGAGGACGTGCCCTCGCGCCATTCCACATTGAGGCGATGGCTCGAGAAGTTCACACGCGCCATGGTCACGCCAGTAATCTTCATAACAGTGTTCTCGATGGTCGCCATGCAGCCTGCGCAGCGCATGCCTTCGATGGCCAGCTCCAGTGACTGAACGCCTCCTGTATCCTGACGGACAAAGGTCGACAGATCGCGCTGTACCTGTGGCGCAACAAGGCTCATGGAGCGGCCTCCATTGGCTTGGCTTGCGTCAAAACAATGCGGTTGCGTGAGGCGAACACGCGCTCGCCGCGCTGGCTGGCCTCAACAACGAGGGTCCAGGCCCCGGCCTGAATGTCGGCAAGTTCAGCCGTATAGACACCAGGGCGCCGTTCGATCAGCACGCCGGTGTGATCGGCCCGCGTCAGTGCCGGATGAGCCAGCCGCGCGGTGACGGCCAGCCCAGTGACGGGCTTGCCGAGCCTGTCACTCAGGCTGATGCTGATGGGCGCGATGTTATTCTCCAGTCCGGCGGCGACGTCGGCAGTCCAGGCGCGCTCGGTCTGGCTGCGCATGGCGTCGATCTCGCGGTTCATGCCCTGGCTGGCGACATAGCCGTTGGCGACATCGAGGCCGGGCATGGTGCGGATGGCCAGCGTCATCATCGTTGCATTCACGGCGGCAATTACGCCAAAAAAGCCGATGAAGCTGCACAGCACAAATCGCCCGGTGATCGGGCGGGGCGGCTTTGCTGGCTTCATTGACCGCAGTGTCATGGATGTTTTGGTCATGTCATGGGGCAAGATCAGCACTCCGCAGCAGCACATGTGCCTCTGCTCCTTCGGGTTGGTCAGGGCGCAAAGAAATTCTCCTTCGCCGAGATATTCTCGCCTGCAAACAGATCAGCGGCCTTGATCCAGATCAGTGTCGACTTTTCGGTGATGACGCTGCGCGGCATGGTGATCAGCACGCGGACCTCGCGGGTCTGGTCCGGCCCGACCTCGACGACAGGCCGCCAGTCAACGGTTGCCGCGACACCGATTGCTTCAATCTGGATCCCGGCCGGGCCATCAACCGTCAGCGCAAAAGGCCGTGTTTCTGGCCGCTTGTTGGCAAGCCGGACCGTGTAGGCATTGCGGATGCTGCCATCGCGAAGTGTCACGAACATCGGGTTGCGCTCGTGCAGCGCGCTGATCGAGGCTGTCGCGCGGGTGGCCAGCTGATAAACCATCGCGCCGCCGACAAAGGCGATGATGGCGGCGTAAAGAACGGTGCGCGGCCTGACCATCCGGTAGTTGGTGGGCTCGCCAACAGCGCGGGCCTTGATGTTGTCTTCGCTGTCATAGCCGATCAGCCCCGCGCTGCGGCCGACCTTGCCCATGACGGAATCGCATGCATCGATACACAGGCCACACTGGATGCAGCCCAGTTGGGAGCCATCGCGAATGTCGACGCCGGTGGGGCAGACTGCGACACATTGATAACAATCGACACAATCACCTGCCCTTTCCCCGGCGAGTTCCTGCTTTTTTGCATCCTTCAGCGACATGCGCGGTTCGCCACGATCATAGCGATAGGCCACGTTCAGGGCATGTTCGTCGGTGAGGGCCGCCTGAATGCGTGGCCATGGGCATATGTAGAGGCAAACCTGCTCGCGCAGATGGCCAGCAAAGACATAGGTGGTCGCGGTGAGGATCGCGATCCACATGTAGGCCTCGAAGGGCGCTGTTCCTGTGGCGAGGCTATGCACCAGCGTTGGAGCATCGCTGAAGTAGAGCACCCAGGCGCCGCCGGTCCACCAGGCAATCATCAGCCAGATGGCGTGTTTGAGGATTTTCAGGCCCCAGGTTCTGGCATTCCAGTCAGCCACATCGCGCTTGATCCGTTCGCGCCGGTCGCCTTCCACCAGCCGCTCGACCTGCAGGAACAGATCGGACCAGACGGTTTGCGGGCAAGTGTAGCCACACCAGATGCGGCCAGCGACGGCGTTCAGAAGGAACAGCAATACCGCTGCTAAAATCAGCAGCCCGGTGAGGTAATAGAACTCCTGCGGCCAGATCTCGATGAAGAAAAAGTAGAACCGCGTCCGCTCGAAATCGATCAGAACAGCCTGGTTCGGCAGGTTCGGGCCGCGGTCCCAACGCACGAATGGCAGGAAATAGTAGATGCCAAGCGTGACGAACAGCACCGCCCATTTGATCCGGCGATAGGTGCCCGAAACCTTCTGCGGATACACCTTCGGCGAGGGCGCAAAGAACGGGATATCCGTGTGGGTTTCCTGCGTGCTCACGCGAAGTCTCTCATTGCCCGCCACCGAGGCTGTGGACATAGACCGTGATGGCCTTGATCGTCACCGGATCAAGCCTGTCTTTCCAGGCTGGCATGACACCGGCGCGGCTGTATTTGATGGTTTCGGTGACCGACTTGATGTCCGAGCCATAGAGCCAGATCTGGTCGGTGAGGTTGGGTGCGCCCAACTCCGGGTTGCCCTTGCCAGCTTCGCCATGGCAGGCAGCGCAGTTGGCAGCAAACAGCTCCTTGCCCTGATCGAGCTTTGCACCGGCTTCCGTCAGAAGGTTCGACAGGCTGCGCACATAATTGGCCACAGCGTCGATCTCGACGGGTTTTAGCAGGGCATCTTTCAGGCCGAAAGCCGGCATCATCGAGATTCGGGTCTCGGAAGTGGCGCTCCAGCGGATGCCATGCAGCAAGGTGGTGTGGATCTGATCGAGCGAGCCACCCCAGATCCAGTCGTCGTCATTGAGGTTCGGATAGCCGCCCTTGGCACCGCCACCGCCAAGGCCATGACAGCCGGAGCAGTTGTCACCGAACGCAGCCTTGCCGCGCGCAACCGCGATGCGGAACAGGTCTGGGCTGGCTTTGATCTGTTCAAGCGAGGCGGTTTCGAGGCCCGCCGCCATCACGGCCCGCCGGGCATTGAGAGCATCGAGTTCGGCCGCGACGTCGGCGCGCGAGGAGTAGGCCAGAAGCCCGCGCGTGTTGTCGGACAGCAGCGGCCAGGCCGGATAGAGCACCCAGTAGCCGACCGCCCAGGCGATGCACAGGTACAGCGTCCAGAGCCACCAGCGCGGCATGGGCGTTTCAAGCTCGCGAATGCCGTCCCATTCGTGGCCGGTGGTGGCTGTGCCGCTGATGTCGTCGATGTGCTTTTCGGTTTCGCTGCTCATGGCCTGCCTCAATCTTCCCTGAGCGGCATCGCGGCGGCCTCGTCGAACTTGGCCTTGTTCGATGGCCAGAAGGCGTAGATCGCCATGCCGCTGAAGATGGCCATGAAGTACAGAAGGCCGGCGGATTGCGCGACATGCGCCAGGAATGCGTAGGTTTCGATCATTTTTGCAGCCTCAGCGCAGGTTGGCTTTGTTGTCGTAGAGCTTGATGTCGACCAGCGTGCCGAGCACCTGGAGATAGGCGATCAGGGCATCCGCTTCGGTGATCGCGCTGGCATTGCCGTCGAAGTTGCGCACCTGCGCCTTTGGGT
>JANMIB010000515.1:0-6172 GCA_031375605.1 Allobosea sp.
ATCAGTGCATTGATCGCCGTGGCCTTCAGTTGCCCGATGATGAAACTGGAACGGATGGTCATGTGCGCGCCGTCGATGGTGAAGCCGGGCGCTGGCGAACCGTAAAGCTGATCGCCGATGTTGTGGGACAGATCGCGCAGTTGCTCGAACGGATCGACCAGGGCCGCCGCGCCCCAGGCTTGCCAATTGGCGCGGATCGCTGCGTTGACGGCGAGGATTGTTGCCATCTGGGCCACGCTGACTTCGGTTGCGACAGGGGCCACCGTATTGACCTGGCGCGGCCAAAGCGTCTCGATCACGACGCGCCGGTTCGGGCCGACCACCTGGGCTATGCGCGCCTGAAGGGCCGTGATGATGGCTTGAGGAGTTGCATTCGCCTTGGCATCGTTCGATCCGGCCCGGATGAAGATCAGTCCGGGGTTTGTGGCAAGCACCTGGGCTGCACGCTTGCCAAGTCCGGTGATGACATCATCACCCCAATAACCGAGGTTGTGGCCAGAAAAGTTGACGCTGCCACTGGCCATGGCTGTGCCATAGGCCGGGATGCGGTTCGCAACAGTCGATGTGGGGTCGAACCAGATCACATGGCGCCCGCGCTGGCGGGCCAGGGCCGTGGCCCAATGGATGCCGCCAGCCGCCTTGCCGTCGACCAGTGTGGCCGAGGCAAACCCGCCGCGCTGATAGCCGCTGTCACCCCATGTGACGATGGCCGAGCCAGCGGGGAGAGGTGGCGGGAGCGCCGGGTTGGCGGCAAATGACACAGGTGCGCGATAGCGCGAGGGGCGTCGCGCCGGGCGGACAGATCGGAGCATCTCGGATGACCTTTCAACGTCATCCTTGTCCGGCCGTGGACGGTGATGACTTGGATTGCAAGAGACGCTGAACCTATATTAGGAATTTAATCCTGTCAAGTTGGGCCTGAACATGAAAAGGATGCTGCCCTGACCAGACAGTTTTCATGTTCATGGCCTGTGACTGAACATGCAGCCAGTTCGGCCTGCCAGTCAGTTCCGCGATCTGCGGCGCAGGTCGCGCAGACGGTGTTCGATGACCGGATAGAAATCCCGGCCCAACACAGGTTCAGCGCCGGGCAGGGCATCGCGCAATGTCGCGGGACGTCCTCCAAGCTGCGGGCTTGCATCTTCCCTTGCTGTTTCCTGTCGCCGTCGGATGGCGGCGGCATAGCTCACACGCAGCATTTCGGATGTGGGCTGGAAACGTCCCGCTTGCAGGATCAGCGATGTGTTCAGCACGATAAGCGGCTGGCGTTTGCGGTCCACGAGCACGACAAAGGAATCATGTCCGATGCCCTGACCAGTTCTCACCGCTGCAAGAGGCGGGGCGAAATAGGCGACAGTCCTGACAAAGCGCCCGCTTGAATCAGGCCCCGTGATGTCAGGAGGCAGCGTCGAGCACACCTCGTACTGTTTCCAGCAACCTTCAAGCGTGATGAAGCGCGGCGCATGTGTGATGTATGTTTCCCAGGCTCGTCGTGCGAGATCGGCACACCTTGCGCGGTTTCCATTCAGAACGCTCACACATTCGGAAGGTGATGAAAACTCCGATGGACTTTCCGTGCCTTGCGCTGCGGCGCTACCGCTCCATATGGCAGCACATGTTCCAAGAGCCGCCATATGCAGCCATGTTCTGCTGCACCGCGAAAGACTTTTGAAACCACGTTTTGCCGGTGCCAGCTTGTGCAAGCTCAAAGTCCTTTGAAGACGTGATGCACAGGAAAGAATTGTCACAGTCGTTTCAGGCATACCTTATTGCATGTAACGGCTTTCAGTCCTTGTTTCTGCCGCTCAGTTCCGGTCGTCCGGCAGGACGGGCAGCGGGTGAAACGAAACGCCTTCCTCGTTCAGCATGCGCGCATCCTCAAAGGTCGAACTGCCGTAGATCGCGCGATGCTCGATCTCGCCGTGGTGCATCTTCAAGGCCTCGTCCGCGAAACGGTCTCCCACATGGTCGGCGCTCTGCGCGACATGCTGGCGAAAGGCGCGGACAAGGTCGCGCATGGCCTTGTCAGACGGCAGCGCATTGGTGCTCTCGGTCGCCTTGTCATCCGTCAGGGCCTGCATCGGAGACGATGCCTGGCCTTCAGAGGCCTGTTCAGGTGGCTGGGAAGATGTTGCGCGTGCCCGGTCCGTGCGGGCGACATGGGGGGCCATGATTGATTTTTCGATACCGGACGAACCGCAGACCGGGCACTCGACAAGCGTCGCCACGACCTGTGCCTCGAACGAGGCATTGTCGCGAAACCAGCTTTCAAAGCCATGGCCATTGTCGCAGTGCAGTGAAAACCTGATCATCGTGTGTGGGTAATCTCCATCAAGCTGTCAGCATGGGATCAAGAGCGCCGCGCTGATCAAGCGCATAAAGGTCATCACAGCCTCCGACATGCGTTTCGCCGATGAAAATCTGCGGCACAGTCGCCCGGCCTGACCGTTTCAGCATCTCGTCTTTCAGATCTGCTTTGCCTGTGATCTCGATTTCGGTGAAGGCCACATTCTTGCGAGTCAGCAGTTCCTTGGCCGCAGAACAGTAAGGGCACCAGGATTTTGTGTAGATGGTCACGGCAGGCATTGGTGTTGCTCCTTCAGATCACCCCATCGCCCGATGGCGTCCAACAGTCATTGGAATGATCGACTTAAATGATTGAGAATATGTCGTCGCCAGAAAGCGCACTGACTTTTTCGCGACATGCATCATCTCATATGATGCCGGAGGGCTGTTTGCTCAAGGGAGAGCGTGGCGAGGCAGGCTCACAAACCAGTCAGGCCATGGTCCGCGATCACATGGTCTGCGATCACATGGTCCGCGATCACATGGTCACGCGCCTGGTATGACGCGGGTGAAGGTCAGAAGATCGACTGCCTTCGCGCCACTGCGCAGAAGCGCGCGAGCCGAAGCGTTGGCCGTGGCACCAGTGGTCAGGACATCATCCACCAGCAAGATGCGGCGGCCTTCGATGCGATGCCGGGCTGTCGCGGACACGCGCAATGCGCCTTGAAGGTTCTCGGCGCGTTCATGGCGGCTGAGGCCGACTTGCGGCCTGGTGCGCTTGACCCTGACCAGCGCCGTAAGGTCCACCGGCAAGCCTGTCTTCGCGGCCAGGACATCAGACAGGGCGGCGGCCTGGTTGAAACGCCTTCGCCACAGGCGCCAGCGATGCAGCGGCACAGGCACGATCAGGTCTGCATCTTCCACCAGTTCCCGCCCTGCAAGGCTCATCATGGTGCCCATGGTGATGGCCAGTTCCAGCTTGTCGCCATATTTGAGCTTGTGGACGAGGGTGCGGGCAATATCATCATAGCCGCAGACGGCGCGGGCACGGGCGAAGACCGGTGGGTCTGCCATCGCTGCCGGGGAGATCAGCGCGCCGCCGAGATCAAGCGCGAAGGGCGTGCCAAGCCGCTCGCAATAGGGCCGCGCAATCAGGGTGAGACTGGCCCAGCAGGGTGCGCATAGACCATGGGACTGGCCCGTTGAAGCGCTGCAGGCGGCACAGACGGGCGGATAGACAAGCGACACGACACGGGCCGCCGCCCTGGCAGGCCAGCGCCTTGCCGCCCTGAACCACGCCTGAAGGGGCACAGGATCATCAGCCGGGCGCATGTCTGTTGCGGGGCTGCCCGTGACAGGATCACGCATTTCATGATTTTGCGGCTCGATCAGCATGACAATCCCGTATCACATCATCGATGTTTTTGACGTGGTCCATCACAGTTGCCATAAGCAGGCCCATCACGTTCATGCAACAACCGCCGCCTGTCCAGATGTTTGACCGCAAACTGATCCGCGCCCGCCTGGCCCGTGCGGAGGGGATCGGCTTTGCCGATTTCCTGGTGGCGCGGGCCGCTGATGATCTGGACCAGAGGCTCGGTGCCATCACGCGGGTTTTCCCCATTGCGGTGGATCTTGGCACGGCGACGGATGCCGCCTGGCGCGTGATCGCGGCCCGGCACGGCACGGAGGCCGCCTTTCGTGCCGCGCCTGCCACCGTGGGCGGAGTACGCATGCTCGAGGCGGATGAGGAAGTCCTGCCATTCGCCGACAAATCGGTCGGGCTGATCACGTCGCTGCTGGCGTTGCAGACCGTGAACGACCTGCCCGGTTCGCTGGTGCAGATCAGACGTGCGTTGCAGCCGGACGGATTGTTCATCGGCTGCCTGCTTGGCGGAGCGACGCTCACCGAACTGCGGCAGGCGCTGGCAGCAGCGGAAAGCGAGATGGACGGCGGCATCTCGCCGCGCGTCGCGCCATTTGCCGATGTGCGCGACATGGGCGGGCTGCTGCAACGCGCGGGCTTCACCATGCCGGTTGCGGATCTGGAAACGGTGACGGTGCGCTACAGACATCCTCTGGCGCTTTTGCATGATCTGCGCGCCATGGGGCTGACCAATGCGCTTGGCGCGCGCCGGCGCGTGCCGCTGCGCCGCGCCACGCTGATGCGGGCGATGGCGATCTATGCAGAGCGCTTCAGCGATCCGGACGGAAAAGTCCGGGCCACATTCGAGATGATCTGGCTTTCGGGCTGGGCTCCGCATGAAAGCCAGCAGAAGCCGCTGAAACCCGGCTCTGCCAAGGCAAGGCTTGCCGACGCCCTCGGAAGCATTGAAAACAGCGCAGGCGAGAAGGCGGGCGGTTGATGAAACAAAGCCAGCCCATGTCTGGACATGTGCTCAATTTGTACTCAAAAGCCTGTTTGTCACGTCTGTGTGGTTCCATATGAACGTCACGTGATCTAAGACGCGACAGAATCGTTGTCAGCGTTCATATTCGGGTGTGTTGAAAGTCCATTGCGGGAGAGTTGCCTGATGCCAACAACCTTTGGAGGACCGCGCGTGCTGCTGCGCCGCCTCCGTGAGGTCATGGCGCAACCCACCAGCCCGCAGGAGAAGCTCGACCGCATCGTCATCCTGATCGCGTCCAACATGGTCGCGGAGGTCTGTTCGATCTACGTCCAGCGTGACGACAAGACGCTGGAATTGTTCGCCACAGAGGGCCTGAAGCGGGAGGCTGTCCACCTCACGACAATGAAGGCCGGGGAGGGCCTTGTCGGCCTGATCGCGCAGGAGGCGGAGGCCCTCGCCCTGTCGGACGCACAGTCGCATCCGGCCTTCTCCTACAAGCCGGAAACCGGCGAGGAAATCTATCGCTCGTTCCTGGGTGTGCCGATCCTGCGGGCCGGTGCCACACTGGGTGTGCTGGTGGTCCAGAACACGGCGACGCGGACCTACAACGACGAAGAGATGGAGGCGCTGCAGACCGTCTCCATGGTTCTGGCGGAGTTGATTGCGCAAGGTGGCATGCAGGCCCTTGCCGCACCCGGCCTTGGCAATGGCCCCAGCCGCCCGCAGCAGGCCAAGGGCATCGCCCTGGCAGACGGCGTCGGTCTTGGCCATGTCGTGCTGCACGAGCCGCGCGTGGTCATCAAGAATCTCATCGCCGAAAGCCCCGAAGTCGAGGTCAAGCGGCTTGAGACCGCCATCGGCGATCTGCGCAAGACCATTGATGAGCTGATCGCGCGCGGGGACGTGTCCCATGGCGGCGAGCACAAGGAGGTGCTCGAAACCTTCCGCATGTTTGCCCACGACCAGGGCTGGCTCCGGCGCATGCGCGAGGCTGCGCTCTCCGGACTGACGGCAGAAGCTGCGGTGGAGCGCGTGCAGTCCGACACCCGCGCCCGCATGTTGCGCCAGACCGATCCTTACCTGCGTGAGCGGCTGCATGACCTGGAAGATCTGGCCAATCGCCTGCTGCACATCCTGGTGGGCGCCGACCTGACCATCTCCCGTGACAAGTTGCCGGAGAACGCGATCATTGTGGCTCGTTCCATGGGACCTGCAGCCTTGCTGGACTATGATCGTTCACGGCTGCGCGGGCTGGTGCTGGAAGAAGGCGGGCCAACGAGCCATGTCGCCATCGTGGCGCGGGCACTCGGCATCCCCGCTGTCAGCGAGGTCGAGAACATCACGGCGCTGGTTGAGCAGGGCGATGCCATGATCGTCGACGGCGTGACCGGCGAAATCCAGATCAGGCCACGGCCAGATGTCGAGAATGTCTACAAGGAAAAAGCCCGGCTCCGCGCGCGGCGGCAGGAGCAGTATCGCAAGCTGCGCAACATCCCGGCTGTCACCCGTGATGGCGAGGCCATCGACATCAAGCT
>JANMIB010000240.1:0-9137 GCA_031375605.1 Allobosea sp.
GAACAGCATCAGTTCACGCGCACCGACCAGCGAAGCCTCCAGAAGCTTCAGGGCAAGCTGATCGCGGAGAAGGCCCAGATAACTGGCCGGGTAGCTGACGGGCATCAACGGCATGACTGGCAACGAACGACATCCTGCGCCGGAGTAACCTGGATGGCCACTTTGCAACCGCCCATACGGACAGTTAAACCCGGATTGCTAAGATATAGTGATTCGTTGCCGACTTGGGAGGCCCTGATGATGACAGATGCGCCAGCTAGCATCACAGCTGTGACTCTCGACGGGATCGACCTGGCGAGCCTGCTCTGCAGCCGCGTCTGCCATGACGTGATCAGCCCGGTGGGGGCCGTGGTCAATGGCATCGAATTGTATGACACCGGCGATGCGTCGATGAAGGAGTTTTCCATCGACCTTGTGCGCAAGAGTTCGCGCCAGGCATCGGCAAGACTTCAGTTTGCGCGCATTGCCTTTGGCGCAGCCGGCTCGGCCACGGCGATGATCGACACCGGCGATGCGGGCTCTGTCGCGCAGGCCTTTTTTGCCGATGAGAAAACCAATCTCGTCTGGGAGGTTCCCCGCGCGCTCCTGCCCAAGAATCAGGTCAAGCTGATCCTCAACCTGCTCATGATCGGCTCAAGCGCCATCCCGCGCGGCGGAAATCTCACGGTCGCTGGCACGATCACGGGCGAGCAGGGACACTTTGTCCTCACTGCCGCCGGTATCAATGCACGCATCCCTCCCCATGCCGTTGACCTGATCGCGGGCCGCGCCGCAAATGGCGTGATCGACGCCCACGCCATCCAGCCTTTCTACACAGGCCAGATCGCAGACGCAGCGGGCATGACGGTGGTGTTCGGGCTTGATGCCGATGTGGTGACGATCACGGTTGCCAAAGCCTGAGACCAGAAAAGCGACAGATCGGCGCATTTA
The DNA here is from genome assembly GCA_031375605.1 of Allobosea sp. Taxonomy (GTDB): domain Bacteria; phylum Pseudomonadota; class Alphaproteobacteria; order Rhizobiales; family Beijerinckiaceae; genus Allobosea. The sequence goes on from JANMIB010000240.1 coordinate 931, forward strand.
TCGCAGAACCTGTCGTGATCTCAACTGATCGTTCATCCTTAACGGCGATCTTCCACGCACAGTGTAACAGTTGCGTGGACCAGATCGTCAAACATGGACGACCTTCTTTCAGAGTTTCTCACGGAGTCCCACGAGCATCTGGACACCGTTGACAGGCAGATGGTCGAGTTCGAGAGCGATCCCTCGAACGGAGACATCCTGCGCAACATCTTTCGTCTCGTTCACACCATCAAGGGCACCTGCGGCTTTCTGGGGCTGCCGCGTCTCGAAGCTTTGGCGCACTCGGCCGAAAGCCTGCTTGGGCAGTTGCGCGACGGGGCAGAGGTCACGCCGCGCGCGGTGTCCCTGACACTGGCGTCGATCGACCGCATCAAGACCATTCTCGCCGCACTCGAGCACACCGGTGCCGAGCCTGAAGGCTCGGACAGCGATCTGATCCTGGCTCTGGATCAGGTCTCGTCCCTGGCCAAGGCAAGCGTGCCCAGGTTAGCGGACGTCGCGCCAGGCGTTGTCGGCTCGCTCGTCTATCAGGTTCTCGAACGCGAATTGAAGCCGGGCGAAGCATCCCTTGATGAGCTTGAACGCGCCTTCCGCGATACGGAAGGCCCGCAAACGCATGATGGACGTGCCGATGCAGGCCATCCAGCCGACATGACCGTTGCAACCCAAGTGCCGAAGCCCGATCGCGGCGCGGAAGATGTGGCAGAGTCCCGTCTCGCGGCGCAGACCATCAGGGTGCAGGTCGGCACGCTCGAACACCTGATGACGATGGTGTCTGAGCTGGTCCTGACCCGCAACCAGCTTCTCGAGATCGCACGGCGCGAGAACGACCAGCACTTCAAGCTGCCCCTGCAGCGCTTGTCCCACATCACCGCCGAGTTGCAGGACGGCGTGATGAAGACCCGCATGCAGCCGATCGGCAATGCCTGGAACAAGCTCCCCCGCGTGATCCGCGATCTCTCGAACGAACTTGGCAAGAAGATCGAACTGGTCATGGAGGGTGCCGAAACAGAACTCGACCGGCAGGTCCTCGAGCAGATCAAGGATCCCTTGACCCACATGGTCAGGAATTCGGCTGATCACGGCATCGAACTGCCTGCTGAACGGCGTGCCCTTGGCAAGTCCGAAACAGGCCGCATCAGACTGAACGCGGGGCATGAAGGCGGCTCCATCACCATTCGCATATCTGATGACGGCAAGGGCCTCGATCTGGCCCGCATCCGGCGCAAGGCCAAGGATCTCGGGCTCGCCAGCCCGAGCGAACTCGACAAGATGACAGATGCGCAGATCGCGCGCTTCATCTTCCATCCGGGTTTCTCGACCGCAAACACTGTCAGCAACGTCTCGGGCCGCGGCGTCGGCATGGATGTGGTCAAGTCCAACATCGATGCCATCGGCGGGACCGTGGACATCGTCTGGGAGCCTGGCCGCAGCACCACGTTCGTGGTCAAGATTCCGCTGACCCTGGCGATTGTCTCGGCCTTGATCGTCTCGGTTCGAGACCAGCGCTATGCCATCCCGCAGTCAGCGGTCCGCGAGCTTGTCCGCGTCAAGCCCGGATCAAGCCACGTCATCGAGAACATCAATGGTGCCAGCATCATCCGCCTGCGCGAGCGCCTTTTGCCTGTTATCACCCTGGCCGCAGCCATGGGCTCGCAGGACAGCGATGCGGCATCAGGCTTTGTGGTGGTGACACAGATCGGGCAGCAGCAATTCGGTATTCTGGTGGACGGCGTCCTCCAGACCGAGGAAATCGTCGTCAAGCCGATGTCGACCCGTCTGCGCGGCATTCCGCTGTTTTCAGGCAACACCATCCTGGGTGATGGTGCCGTGGTCCTGATCCTTGATCCCAATGGCCTTGCGCGCTCGGTCGGCAAGCTCGAACTGGAAGATGATGCTCTTGATGGCCGGTCTGACCAGGATGCGGACAGCCAGCTGCAGAGCCAGACCGTCCTTGTGTTTCAAGGTGGCGGCGGCTCGCTCAAGGCAGTGCCCCTGTCGCTTGTGACCCGTCTGGAAGAGATTGACAGCGCCTGCATCGAATGGACAGCGGGGCGCCCCGTCACCCAGTATCGTGGCAAGCTGATGCCAGTGGTGCTGGCCAACGAGGCTCTTGAGCTGAAACGGGAAGGGTTGCAGTCCTTGCTGATCTTCTCTGATGGCGAATACACCATGGGCATGGCCGTCGAGGCCATTGTCGACATCATCGAGCAGTCATTCGAGGTCGAGTTTGCCAATCATGAGCCCGGCATTCTGGGTTCGGCCGTGATCGGCGGGCGTGCGACAGACATGGTCGATCTCGCTCATTATTTGCCACTGGCCTACCCGGACTGGTTGACAGGCAAGCGCAAGGCGACCGCCTCCACAAGGGCAACCGTGCTGCTGGTCGAACACTCGGCCTTCATCCGCGACATGCTTGCCCCCGTGATCAGGGCTGCCGGGTTCAATCCGGTCTGCTGCACCGGAGCCGCCGAAGCCATCGTGGCACTCAAGACCAGCACGTTCCTCAGCGCGATCATTCTTGATGTCGAGAGCCTGGCAAGCGGCGGACAGGCTGTGGTGTCTGCTGTCAGGGAACATGCCCGTCACGCGGCGACACCCTTGCTTGGCCTTGCATCCATTCCCCACATGGATCTGGCGGCGCACGGCATCACGGCAGGACTGCATGACCTGATCGGCAAATTCGACCGCCAGGCCCTGATGGCGGCGCTTGGAAATCTTGAGACGCAAATGAAGGAGGCCGCATGACCCCTGACCTTGCACAGTCCTCCAGAGCCCAAGGCAGCGCCGCCGCGGGGCTCTCTGATGACGAACTTGAGTATGTCACGCTCCAGATCAACGAGCAGTTGTTCGGCTTGCCGATCCAGGATGTGCACGAGGTATTCTCGGCCATCCAGATCACGCCGGTGCCACTGGCACCTGCCGCCATCAGGGGTCTTCTCAACCTGCGCGGCAAGGTGGTGACAGCCATCTGCCTGGGCACATTGCTCGAGATGCCGGCAACATCAGCCCTGAGGGAGCGCATGGCCATCGGTGTCGATATCGGGGGCGAACCATTTGCCCTGCTTGTCGACCGCGTCGGCGATGTTATGCGACTTCCAGCCGCAACACTCGAGGCCAATCCCATTCACATGAACACGGACTGGCAGACCATGTCGCGCGGCGTTCACCGCCTTGAAGACCACATTCTCGTGATCCTTGACCTTGCCCAAACCATTGGCAGCGAAAGTCTCGCCGCCTGAATTTGCATCGCTGATTTATACCAAGGAGTTTTCGACATGAAACATTGTCTGGTGGTTGATGACTCTGCTGTCATTCGCAAGGTAGCGCGGCGCATTTTGGAAGGTCTTCATTTCCAGATCACCGAAGCGGAAGATGGCGCAAAAGCGATGGACATCTGTCGGCAGAAACTGCCGGATGTGATCCTGCTGGACTGGAACATGCCTGTGATGGACGGCTACGACTTTCTCAGGGCACTCCGGCAGTTGCCCGGTGGCAAGACGCCCAAAGTCGTGTTCTGCACCACCGAAAATGACATCTCCCACATTGCCCGCGCCATGCATGCAGGCGCTGACGAGTACATCATGAAGCCTTTTGACGGTGACATCCTGGCCTCGAAGTTCCAGCAGGTCGGCATCGCCTGAACCCGCGCCTGTTCCTCGCCGGCCATCAGCCCGGCGAGCATGTTCCCCCACATTCAAGGTCCGGATGTCCAACAGTTCAGCATCGCAAGGCAGTCCTGCTCCCAGCCGTCGCGCAAGGGTGCTGATTGCTGACGATTCTGTCGTTGCACGCGGTCTGTTCAACCGCTGGATCAGCGAGCATCCGTCAATGCTCGTGGTCGCGGTCACCGTTGACGGCCTGAGCGCTGTCAAGGCCGCCGCCAAGCATCAGCCCGATCTGGTCGTGCTTGATCTGGACATGCCGGTCATGGATGGCTTGACCGCACTTCCCGAAATCCTGAAGGCCAGCCCCGCCAGCAACATCCTGATTGCATCGAGCCTCACCGCACGCAGCGCCAGACTTTCGATGCAGTGTCTTGCCCTGGGCGCAGTCGACATTCAGCCAAAGCCTGAAAGCAACCGTGACCTGACCATGTCACTCAGCTTCAGGCAGGAGCTGCTTAACAAGCTGGAAGGGCTGATCGGCGCAAACCCGCGTGCCGCGCGCAACACACGCCCGGAACTTTCCGCCGCCACTGGCAAACATCCGGATCTGGCAGCACGCATCGCATCTGTCAGGCCGCGCCGCCCCGATGTCGTTCCGCGCGCGCTTGTCATCGGTGCCTCGACGGGTGGGCCTCGCGCCGTCTCGCAAGTTCTGTCAGATCTCGGGAGCATCTGTGACAAGGTGCCGGTGTTCGTTGTCCAGCACATGCCGCCTCTGTTCACGACCTCCTTTGCCGAGCAGTTGCAGCAACGGCTGGGCCGGCCGGTGCGAGAGGCGGTCGATGGCGATGTCCCCTTGGCCGGCACCGTTTTCGTGGCGCCAGGGGGCCGCCATCTCAAGCTCGAGAAGACCGATGGACACATCCGCATGCGGCTGGATGACAGTGCGCCCGTCAAATTCTGCCGCCCGTCGATCGACATGTTCTTTTCCGATGCCGCTATGGCCTACGGAGCCTCGGCCATGGCCGTCATCCTGACGGGCATGGGAACAGATGGACTGGATGGGGCGCGCCTCCTGCGCAAATCAGGTTCCATGATCATCGCTCAGGACGAAGCCTCAAGCGTGGTCTGGGGCATGCCGGGAGCCGTCAGCCGGGAGGGTCTTGCAGATCATGTCCTGCCGGTTTCCGACATCGGGGCCCTGATCAGGTCTTCCTTCCCCGCGGGAGATCCATGATGACCGAGACCGAATTCACCTTCCTGCGGGAATTTTTGCATCAACGCTCAGGCCTCTCCCTGACGGTCGAGAAGCGCTACCTCGTCGACAGTCGGCTGTCATCCGTATGCCGCATCAACGCCCTGCCCAACATGTCGGTTCTGGTGCAGAAAATCAGGGCCGGTGACGAGAAATTGGCTGTCGCGGTGGTCGAGGCCATGACCACCAACGAAACCCTGTTCTTCCGTGACACGACGCCGTTCAAACATTTTCGTGAGCTGATCCTGCCAGCCCTTCTCAAGGCACGCGCAGCCGACCGGAGCCTGAAAATCTGGTGTGCGGCTGCTTCATCAGGACAGGAGCCGTACTCGCTTGCGATGATGCTGGATGACATGAGCCATGAACTGTCCGGCTGGAAGATCGAGATCACGGCGACGGACATCTCCAATGACATCCTGGCCAAGGCCAGGGCCGGTGTCTATTCGCAGTTCGAAGTCCAGCGCGGGTTGCCTATCCAGAACCTGCTCAAGCATTTCACGCAGGACGGCGACCGCTGGCACCTGAACGAGCGGCTCAAGCGCATGGTGACATTCAGGCAGCACAATCTGGTGAAGCCTGAAGGTCACATGGGAACCTATGACGTCATCTTCTGCCGGAACGTGCTGATCTACTTCGATGTTCCAACCAAAGCGAAAGTGCTTGGTTTTCTGGCAAAGCACCTGAGCCAAGATGGCTTCCTTCTGCTGGGAGCTGCTGAAACGGTGATCGGCGTCACGGATGACTATTCGGTTGATCGCGAGCACCGCGGTGTTTACCGGCCCGTCGGCGCAATCCGGCCCGTATCAGGTCAGCCGAACATCCGAGCTGTTGACGCAAGGCTCGATGAGAGCAGGCTTGGCATGTCCCAGCCCCCTCTCCCTGCCAGGCACAGCCTCGCTCCGGCATTCCGGCTTGTCGGCAGCGACACCCTGACCCGCAGCCGCTGAACGCCGAAGCAGCACGACGGATTATTCAAAACCGCCTTCCGCCCAATAAAAAACCCCGCTTGGAGCGGGGTTTTTGAAGGTTGGTATTGCAAAGAAGCCATCAGGCCGTGATGCGGTCTTCCGTCTCGGTCGGCTCGCGTAGGACGTAGCCACGGCCCCAGACTGTTTCGATGTAATTCTTGCCGTCGGACGCGTTCGCCAGCTTCTTGCGCAGCTTGCAGATGAACACGTCAATGATCTTGAGTTCCGGTTCATCCATACCGCCGTAAAGGTGGTTGAGGAACATTTCCTTGGTGAGCGTCGTGCCCTTGCGCAGCGAGAGCAGCTCCAGCATCTGATATTCCTTGCCGGTCAGGTGCACGCGCTGGCCATCGACCTCGACTGTTTTCGTGTCGAGATTGACGATCAGGTCCGCCGTGGTGATGACTGACTGGGCGTGGCCCTTCGAGCGGCGGACGATCGCATGGATGCGTGCCACCAGTTCGTCCTTGTGGAAGGGCTTGGTGAGGTAGTCATCTGCGCCGAAGCCCAGGCCTCTCACCTTGTCCTCGATGCCTGCCAGACCCGACAGGATCAGGATCGGCGTCTTGACTTTTGCCACCCTGAGGGAGCGCAAGACCTCATAACCCGACATGTCGGGGAGGTTGAGATCAAGCAGGATGATATCGTAATCATACAGCTTGCCGAGATCGACGCCTTCTTCACCGAGATCGGTGGTGTAGACGTTGAAACTCTCTGACTTGAGCATCAGCTCAATGCTTTGAGCTGTCGCGCTGTCGTCTTCAATCAGCAGAACGCGCATGTCTCATCGTCCCCGTTCCATCACATGATATGCAAATGATCATCTTGCCCGCGCCGCCGCCTCCCAGAGGCCAACAACGCCGAATCACTTGCCTGCTCGAACACCACGCGACACGCTAAGGACACACTGGTTAACAAAGTGTGAGTCGCAAGCGCAAGCCCTGTTATGTCGTTGTGACTCAACACTGAATCGATGGAACATCGATGTTGTATTCAAGACACGACAACGTCGCAGATCACGGGTGGCCAAGGACATTCGCGGACACACCTGAGCGTGGACACGACAACCTCGACATGGTCACTGTTAACGAAGCGGGTAAACGAATCGTTTACAGGGCTATCCCGTGCCAAGAATTTGGCAACGTTCCCTGATATTTCCTGAAGCTGGTGGGCACATTGGACGAAGTCGGGACATGAGTGCGGACGTGACGCCGATGCTGAGGGCGCTTGATGCGGCGCTCGACGGGCTTGGTCCGGTGCAGGTCTATGGCCGGGTCGCGGGCGTGCAGGGTCTACTTGTCGAGATTGCAGGCCCCATCGGTGCCATGAGCCTTGGCGGGCGGCTCGACATCGAGATCGGCGGCGGCGTGATCGTGCCCTGCGAAATTGTCGGCTTCAGTGGAGAGAAGGCGTTGGCCATGCCGTTCGGTGCGCTGGAAGGCATCCGGCGGGGCTGCCCTGCGCATGTGCGGCGCTCGCATCCCGGCATCAGACCTTCGCAAGCCTGGCTGGGCCGGGTGATTGATGCCTTCGGGCGTCCGATCGATGGCGGCCCGCCCCTGCCGGACGGTGACAAGGTCTATCCGTTCCGGGCCGACCCGCCACCCGCCCATGCGCGCAGGCGTGTCGGTGCCCCGCTCGATCTGGGCGTGCGTTCCATGAATGCCTTCCTGACCTGCTGCCGAGGCCAGCGCATGGGCATTTTCGCGGGTTCGGGCGTCGGCAAGTCCGTGCTGCTCTCGATGCTGGCGCGCAACTCGGCCTGCGATGTTTCGGTGATCGGGCTGATCGGCGAGCGCGGGCGCGAGGTTCAGGAATTCCTGCAGGACGATCTGGGAGATGAGGGCCTGGCACGGTCCATTGTCGTGGTCGCCACCTCGGATGAACCTGCCCTGATGCGCAAGCAGGCGGCCTACATGACCTTCGCGCTGGCGGAATACTTCCGCGACCAGGGCGCGCAGGTTCTGTGCATGATGGACTCAGTGACGCGCTTTGCCATGGCCCAGCGCGAGATCGGGCTGGCGGCAGGCGAGCCGCCCACCACCAAAGGCTACACGCCGACGGTGTTCAGCGAGTTGCCGCGTTTGCTGGAGCGGGCAGGTCCCGGTTCTGGCGAGGGCGCGATCACGGGCCTCTTCACCGTTCTGGTCGATGGCGATGATCACAACGAACCCGTGGCGGATGCCGTGCGCGGCATCCTGGATGGCCACATCGTCATGGAGCGTGCCATTGCCGAGCGCGGGCGCTACCCTGCGATCAACATTCTCAAATCGATCTCGCGCACCATGCCCAAGGCCGCTGACCCGATGTTCTGGCCAGTGGTGCAGAAGGCCCGCCAGACACTTGGCACCTATGCCGACATGGAAGAACTGATCA
>JANMIB010000261.1:0-3972 GCA_031375605.1 Allobosea sp.
TGACATTCCGCAACTGGCGCGCATCAGGGCTCATGCCATGGCGAGCAAGGCCGGGCGTTTCGTCACATTTGGCGAGGCAGCAGACGCCGATGTCCGGCTGCTGTCCTGCGTGCTGCAAGCCGATCTTTCGGTGGTCGACGCCAGCATTTTCGGCACCCGCGTGGCCTACAAGATCGGCAGCCCCGGCAAGCACATCGTCATGAACACGCTGGCCGTGCTGGCTGCCGTGAAGCTGATCGGAGCCGATCTCGCGCTCGCGGCGCTTGCGCTGGGCGATCTCAAGCCACCACAGGGGCGGGGTGCGCGCCAGAAGCTGTTCGCGCCCGGCGGCGAGATCACGCTGATGGACGAGAGCTACAATGCCAACCCCGCATCCATGCGGGCAGCACTGGAAAACCTGGGCCGAATCAAGCCCGGCCACCGCGGGCGGCGCATCGCCGTGCTCGGCGATATGCTCGAGCTTGGGCCGACCGGGGCACAGATGCACGCACAACTCCTGTCTGCCATCGAGGCCAATGGCGTCGATCTCGTGTTTGCAGCCGGTCCATTGATGCGAAATCTCTACGATGCCTTGCCAGCAGGGCGCCGGGGCGCGTATGCCGCATCATCAGCCGGTCTGGAGGCTCTTGTTCTGGATTCGCTCAGGGCTGGTGATGTAGTCACCATCAAGGGCTCGCTTGGCTCGAAAATGGGGCCCATTGTGAAAGCCATGATGGCGCGCTTCCCGCCCGTATCTGTCGATTGAACGCTGTCTTGACGATCTGAAGGAAAGAGCACCCCGACCATGCTCGCCCTGCTAGCTGATTTCTCGAGCCTCTTCGGACCGCTCAACATCTTTCGCTACATCACCTTCCGCACCGCTGGCGCGACGGCGACATCGCTGATGCTCGTGTTCTTCTTCGGCCCCGCCACCATTGCCTGGCTGCGCATGAAGCAGGGCAAGGGCCAGCCGATCCGGGCCGACGGCCCCGAAAGCCATCTCGCCAAGCGGGGCACGCCCACCATGGGCGGGCTGATGATCCTCACGGGGCTGATTGTCTCGACGCTGCTCTGGGCCAATCTCAAGAATATGTTTGTCTGGATCGTGGTGTTCGTTGCGATCTTCTATGCGGCCATCGGGTTTTATGATGACTATCTCAAGGTCACGAAGCAGTCGCATCACGGGTTTTCCGGCAAATCGCGGATCGCGCTCGAAACCATCATCGCCGTGCTGGCCTGCTATGCCATCATGCTCTTGTCCCCGCCCGGCCTTTCGCAGGCCTTCGCGGTGCCGCTGCTCAAGGACACGCTGATCTATGTCGGCATCTTTTTCCCGCTGGTCGCCGCCTTCGTGGTGGTCGGCGCGGGCAATGCCGTGAACCTCACCGACGGTCTTGATGGCCTTGCCATTGTCCCCGTGATGATCGCCGCCGCCACCTTCGGTTTCATCGCCTATCTCAGCGGCAACGCCGTGTTCTCCACGTATCTGCAGATCAACCACGTGCCGGGCACTGGCGAACTTGCCGTCGTGTGCGGCGCGATCATCGGGGCAGGCCTTGGTTTTTTGTGGTTCAATGCCCCGCCAGCGCAGATCTTCATGGGCGACACCGGCTCTCTGGGGCTTGGTGGCCTGCTTGGCATCATCGCGGTTGCCACCAAGCACGAGATCGTGCTGGCCATTGTCGGCGGCCTGTTCGTGGTCGAGGCCCTGTCGGTGATCATCCAGGTCGGGGTGTTCAAGCGCACAGGCAAGCGGGTGTTCCTGATGGCGCCCATCCACCACCATTTCGAGAAAAAGGGCTGGACCGAAGCCCAGGTCGTGATCCGCTTCTGGATCATCTCCGTGGTGCTGGCGCTGGTCGGCCTCTCCACCCTCAAGCTGCGTTGAGTTCCGCATGACCCCGATCACCGCCTTTGTCGGCAAGACCGTCGCGCTGTTTGGCCTGGGCAATTCCGGTGCCGCCACCGCTGTTGCCCTGCGTGAGGGCGGGGCTGAGGTCATCGCCTTCGATGACGACGAGCGCGCCGTCGGCATCGCCTCGGGTTACGGCATCCGGACCGGCAACCTGCGCGCCGCGAACTGGAAAGAGCTTGACGCGCTGGTGCTGGCTCCCGGCGTGCCGCTGACGCACCCGAAGCCACACTGGACCGTGCAGTTGGCCCGCAAGGCCGGCATCCCTGTCATCGGCGATGTGGAGCTGTTCTGCATCGAGCGCAGGAAGCTGGCCCCGGCATCCCCGTTCATCGCCATTACCGGCACCAATGGCAAATCGACCACCACGGCGCTGATCGCGCATCTTCTGAAGGTGGCGGGCCGCGATGTGCAGATGGGCGGCAACATTGGCGCACCGATCCTGACGCTGGAGCCGCCATCCGCGAACCGCGTCCATGTCATCGAGTGCTCCTCCTTCCAGATTGATCTGGCACCCAGCCTGAACCCCGGCATCGGCATCCACCTCAACCTGACGCCCGATCATCTTGATCGCCATGGCGCGATGGAAAACTATGCCGAGATCAAGGAGCGCCTCATCGCCGGGTCGGACACCGCCATTGTCGGTGTCGATGATCAAGGCTCGAAAGCCATGGCCTCACGCCGTGCAGCAAGTGGCCAGCCGCTGTGGCGCATCTCCGCCGAAGCTCCGGTCGACAACGGCATCTTCGCTGGCGTCACCGCCAATGACGGCAGCCTTGACGTGCGCCTGGTGCGTGTCGAGGGTGGCAAGCCGCGCGTTGTGGCCAACCTGTCCGGCATCGGCTCGCTGCGCGGCATGCACAACGCCCAGAATGCGGCAGCGGCCTTCGCCGCATTGTCCGTTCTTGGCATCAGCGAAGATGTCATTGCTGCGGGCCTGAAGACCTATCCGGGCCTGCCGCACCGCATGGAAGAGGTGGCGCGCAAGGGCCGCATCGTTTTCGTCAATGACAGCAAGGCCACCAATGCCGATTCCACCGAAAAGGCGCTGACCTCGTTCCGTGATGTGTTCTGGATCGTTGGTGGCAAGTCCAAGGATGGCGGCATCGAGCCCTTGCGCCGTTATTTCAAGAACATCGCCAAGGCCTACCTGATCGGGGCATCAACCGATGAGTTCGCCGCGACGCTTGAAGGCCATGTGGCATTCGAGAAAAGCATGACGCTCGACAAGGCCGTTGCAGCTGCGGCGCGTGATGCGGCCAGCCATCGCGGACAAGGTGCTGACAACCACGACATCTGCGTGCTGCTCTCGCCGGCAGCAGCCTCCTATGACCAGTTCCAGAACTTCGAGCATCGGGGTGATGTGTTCCGGAAGCTGGTGGGTGAGTTGGGATAACCCGTCATTGCGAGCGCAGCGAAGCCCTTGCTTACCGCGCGACCTTCTTCGCAGCAAAAACCAGCGCCACGACCACAAAAGCCGAACCCCAGACGATCGGCTCCACCTTCTCGCCGACAATCACCGCTGCAAAGATCAGCGTGATGAACGTCTGCAGAAGCTGCACTTGCCCGACGCGCGCCACACCGCCCATGGCCAGCCCGGCATTCCAGGCAAAGAAGCCGACATACTGGCTGATGACCGTGACATAGGCGAAGCCAACCAGCGCGCTTGATGTTGCACCTGCAAAACTACCGGGGCCGACGCCTGGCGGCCAGGTCCAGATCATGCCGATGATGTTGACCGGCAGGGCTATCACCAGAATCCATGAGATCACCTCCCAGCCCGGCATGGTGCGGCTGAGTTTGGCACTGAGCACATAACCAATCCCAGCAATGGCGACCGCGATGATCATAATCAGGTCGCCGGGCGAAAGCCTGCCACCGTTGCGCATGGCAAAACCCACGACAAATGCCATGCCGAGCACAGCGACGATCCAGAAGTTCACGGACTGCCGCTCGCGCAGGATCAGCGCTGCCGCTACCGCAGTCGCCATCGGCAGGATACCGCCGATCACCCCGGCATTCGATGATTCCATCAATGTCATCGCGAGGTTCACCAGCCCCGGAAAGCCCCAGACGATGCA
>JANMIB010000377.1:0-7341 GCA_031375605.1 Allobosea sp.
CGGGCAGAAACGCTAGAGTATTTCGCACTAAAGCGGGTGCCGGTTTTGTTGAGAAATGCTCTGAACCAACATGATCTCGTCCAGTTATCTCTTTTCCATCAAGACCCGCATCAAAACCTCGACACCCTTCAGGAGTTGACACCATGGCCGACGCCGCTCTCGCTTCTAAGCCTGCTGCCCTCAAGCCGACCACGCTGAACACGGACACCGCCGTCGAGATGATCGGCGTGAACAAGTGGTACGGCGACTTCCACGTGTTGCGCGACATCAACATCAAGGTGGCGCGCGGGGAGCGCCTGGTCATCTGCGGGCCGTCAGGCTCGGGCAAGTCGACCATGATCCGCTGCATCAACCGGCTGGAAGAGCACCAGAAGGGCAACATCATCGTCGATGGCACTGAACTCACCAACGATCTCAAGAAGATCGACGAGATTCGCCGCGACGTCGGCATGGTATTCCAGCACTTCAACCTGTTTCCGCACCTCACCATTCTCGAAAATCTGACGCTGGCCCCGATCTGGGTGCGCAAGATGCCGAAAAAGGACGCGGAAGAGGTGGCGATGCACTATCTCAAGCGTGTCAAGATTCCGGAGCAGGCCAATAAGTATCCCGGTCAGCTCTCCGGCGGCCAGCTGCAGCGCGTGGCGATTGCCCGCTCGCTGTGCATGAGCCCCAAGATCATGCTGTTTGACGAGCCAACCTCCGCGCTCGATCCGGAAATGGTCAAGGAAGTTCTCGACACCATGGTAAGCCTCGCCGAAGAAGGCATGACCATGCTGTGCGTGACCCACGAAATGGGCTTCGCCCGCCAGGTCGCCAACCGCGTGATCTTCATGGATGCCGGACAGATCGTGGAAATGAACGAGCCAAACGAGTTCTTCAAGAACCCGCAGCACGAGCGCACCAAGCTATTCCTCAGCCAGATCCTGCATTGATGGGTGAGGGCGGCTGGCTCACCCTGCCAGGCGCTGCGCACCGGAGTTCGTCACCATCTTGATCGCCAGGTCGATCGCCACGGGTTTGCTGAACAGATAACCCTGTCCTTTGTTGACGCCGAGACGGCGCAGCACATCCAGTTCAGCCTCCGTCTCGATGCCTTCGGCGACGATCATGCACCCGGTTTCGCGCGCGAAAAAGATCAGCGCCGAGACAAGGGCGCGGCGGGCACTGTCGGTATCGATGGCGCGGATCAGGCCGATGTCGAGCTTGATCATGTCAGGCCTGAGCTGAACGATGTGCTGCAGCCCCGCATAGCCTGCACCTGCGTCGTCGATGGCGATCAGGGCGCCATGGCGGCGCAACTCGTCCAGCACGAGCAGAAGTTCGGCATAGTCGGATACGGGAGCATGCTCGGTCAGCTCGACAATCAGCTTGCGCGGGGCGTGACGGATGACAACGGCGGTCAATTCACCGCTCATGATCAGTTCTGGCGACGCATTGACTGATATGTAGCAATGATCCGGAAGACCGAGGCTGCCAGACAATGCCAGCTCTATGGCCGCCAGTTCCAGCTTGATGCCAAGGCCGACCTCGGCTGCCTCCTTGAACCAGATGTCCGGGCTGACATAAGGTTCTGACCTGAACCGGGTCAGGCACTCGAACCCGACCGCATGGTCCTGCGCAAAATTCCAGACCGGCTGATAGACACTCGACATCATGTCGGCATGAAATGCCGTTTCGATGCGTTCTTTCTTGATGTTGATGATCTGTTGAACGTCACGTTCTTCGCCCAGCTGCTGTGCCGTCATGTCGGCGAAGACACGCATCATCTGCAGGTCGCGGTCATTCAGTGAGCTGTTTGGCGTGAAACTGAGGCAGCAGAACATGCCGAAAACGCTGCCATCCTGCAGGGTGATCGGCACGCTCATGTGCGCGCCGATATGGCTGTCCCTGGTGATCGGCAGGGTCTGGCATAACGCATTGACAAATGTGTCCGGGATCAGCTCCGGCAGGCGTCCGGCCAGGATGTGGCGACAGTAGACCTCATCAAGCGAACGCTGATCACCAGGCTTGATCACGGCCTCAAGACCGGGAGCGTCGACCTCGCGAAAAACCGAGTTGTCGCCGACAAACTCCGACACGTACGCGACTTCCATGTTCAGATGTGTGCGCAAGGATGACAGCGCCTGGCGGATCGCCGATCTGCCCTCCGGCGCATTGCCACCCGCACCTGCCAGTGCATCTTTCAGGAACTTCATGGCCAGCCTCACCCATTCAAGATGCTGCATGCTAGACGGACCAGGTTAAGGCACTGTCAAACCGACAGCGGACTGGACGATCCTTTACCGCTGCTTGTCCCAACCGGTCTGACGCGCCACAAGCGGGAAATACCATGAATAGGGCAGCAGCCTCATCACCTTGAGGATGAAGGCGAGGCGTTTGGGGAAAATGATCTCGAATTTGCCGCGCTCGAAGCCGTCAACGACACGCCTTGCAGCATCGTCCATCGACATCAGGAACGGCATCGGGAAGTCGTTCTTCTTCGTCAACGGCGTGTCGATGAAGCCAGGATTGACGACCTGCATGGTGATGCCGAGATTGTCGCAGTCGAATTTCAGTGCTTCGCACAGGTGGATGGCCGCAGCTTTCGAGGCACCATACGCCGCAGCCTTTGGCAGGCCGCGATAACCGGCCACCGAGGCGTTGACGGCGACCTGGCCTTTTTTGCGCTCACCCATGCGGGCCAGCATCGGTGCGAGCCCATTGGCGGCACCCATCACGTTCACATCCAGCGCCAGGCGGAACGCATCGATGTCCAGAGCGCCGGCGCGCGTGTAAGGCGCAACGCCAGCATTGAAGAAGGCGAGCGCGATGGGGCCATGTACGCGTTCGATCGTGTCGACCAGCGCTGCCATGCCGGCTGCATCCGTCACATCGCCGGCATGGGCGATGATGCGGCCCGAAAGGCCGGACGCGTCAGCCGAAATTGCCTCAAGCTCTTCAAGACGCCGCGCGGTGATGCACACGGTCCATCCGCGCCGGGCAAGTTCAAGAGCCGTTGCCTTGCCGATGCCGGAACTTGCCCCGGTCAGCCAAGCCACGCCATCTGACGGTTTCATGGTTGCAATGGTCATCATCACCTCGAAAATGGCCTGCCACGCCTTGCGGATGTGCCTGCATCAGCCTGAGGGCGCGTTCTGGACCGCCAGACGAGACATGGGCAAAGCCAAGGAAAGGAGGCCAGCGGCGATCCGCGCGACATCAACGGCCCTGCGTTTAGGTACGCACAAAGACCGTGTTCAGTTGCGGAACATGGACTGGAAAATCTTGCCGACAGGGCCAGTCAATTTCAGGGGGGCGTCCGTCACGGCAAAGCAGATGCAGTCTGCACCGGGATCCGTGATCGGCTTGTGATCAATGTCCTGGTCGGCAATCGCCACGTCACCGCGCTCGTAGCGACCCGACATGTCTGAAAACGCCCCGCTGAGCACGAGGGTCACTTCCTGACCCTCGTGGGTATGAGACGGGATTTTGCGGCCTGCCTTGATCCAGTAAAGCTTGGCTTCAAGGCCATCCTTGCTCGACACGACGTATTCCTTGACGCCAGGAAGAACCGTGCGCCACGGCACATCGCGAGACGGCATGCCGATGTAGTCCAGCATGGCAGACGTGAAAACAGGATCTGTCCCTGCAGGACGGACACTTGGACCGGCATCGCTTTCGCTGGCGAAAATATCTCCCAGCATCTTGTCACGTGTGTTGATGGAAACAGGAGGCATCGCGCCGACTTCGGTTCCGAAGACCAGTTCCAAGTCGCTCACGAACTTGCCGCTGTGCGGAGCAAGATCAAGATGCGATCCAATGAGAACATGAAGCGGGAGAGGCAAAGTGCCAACCGCATATTCCGCCAGCAACGCATCAAGCGGCTGTGCGGGCAAAGATGCTTGCGAATGATACGTCACTGCCGGTAGTCCTGAATTGATCATTTCGAGAAAGAAAAATGCAGCGCAGTGCTCTGCCAACTTGGTTATTTCGGTCTGTTTACGCTGACGCAGACGTGATGGATCATTCGGAAATAGTGTTCTTTTTGACTGGTATCACAGTGGCTTAAAATTTGAAATGAAACAATGTCCGACTTCACCCGTCATGGCGATGCGCAGGAGCGGGTCCATGAAAACCGGCATCCGCTCGGCATTCAGGCCTGTGCCGCGCAACTTGCGTGATGCGAGATCGCATCCTAACGTCGAGGTGAAATCAACATTCCGCAAGACGGGTTCCCGCCATGGCCGCGACTGAACTTCTTTTCCGCGACGATGCGTACCTGCGCGAGATCACGGCAAAGGTGCTGGGTATCAACGAGCGCGGCGGCATCATCCTCGACAAGACCATGTGCTATGCAACTGGCGGCGGGCAACCAGGTGATGCCTGCGTGATGAGCGCGCAGTGCGGGGACATCCTGATCGCCAACACGGTGTATGATCCGGCAGAAAAGTCGACGGTCATCCATGTGCCGGTGGAAGGGCAGGGTGTGCCTTCAGTCGGCGAGCAGGTGATGCTCCGGCTGGATTGGCCATTGCGCCTCAAGCGGATGCGCATCCACACGGCGCTGCACCTCCTGAGCTGTGTCCTGGCATATCCGGTCACTGGCGGCTCGGTTGGTGACGGGGACGGCAGGCTGGATTTCGACATTCCGGAAGGTGGTCTCGACAAGGCCGAGATTGCCGACGCGCTGAATGGGATGATCGCACGCCACGCTGCCGTCACGGATCGCTGGATCACGGATGAGGAACTCGATGCCAATCCAGGGCTGGTCAAGACCATGACCGTGAAGCCCCCTCGCGGATCGGGCCGTGTGCGGCTGGTCGAGATCGCGGGGATTGATCTTCAGCCTTGCGGCGGCACGCATGTGCGCAACACCAGCGAGATCGGCACCGTCGTGGTGACGGACATCGAAAAGAAGGGCAAGCAGAACCGCCGCGTGCGGATCGCTCTGGCTTGAGGGGAATGTGACATGGCACGCAGCGATATCTTTGTTTCGACGCAATGGTTGGCAGATCAGCTTGGCCGGGATGACGTGGTCGTGGTTGATGGCTCATATTATCTGTCGACGATGAACCGTGATGCTGCTGCCGAGTATCTGGCTGGCCACATTCCAGGTGCCGTTCGTTTCGACATCGACACCGTGAAGGACATGGCCTCCAACCTGCCGCATATGCTGCCTGATGCCGAACAGTTTGGCCGTCAGGTCGGAGCGATGGGCGTGTCCGAAGACATGATGATCGTTGTCTATGACGGCGCGGGACTGTTTTCTGCACCGCGCGTGCGCTGGACGTTTCGCACGTTCGGAGCCGGGCATGTGCGCATCCTGGATGGCGGTTTTCCCAAATGGCAGGCGGAGGGCCGCCCCACCGAGACGGGCCCGCAAAAGCTGCGTGCTCCCCGGATCTTCGATGCTGTGTTCGACGCTGCGGCAGTGGCCAGCCTTGATGATGTGAAAGCAGCGCTTGCTGACAGGTCAGCACAGGTTGTCGACGCGAGGCCGGCGGGGCGCTTTGATGGCACGGCCCCTGAGCCAAGGCCAAACCTGCCATCAGGCCACATGCCGGGTTCGACCAACCTGCCTTTTGCTGCCATCATCGAGAATGGCCAGATGAAGGACGAGGCTTCCATCCTGGCTGCCGTCATGGCCGCGGGCATCGATCTCAACCAGCCGGTGATCACGTCATGCGGTTCGGGCGTGTCAGCCGCGATTCTGTCCACCGCCATGGAGATGGTCGGAAAGCCGCCCACAGCGCTTTATGATGGCTCATGGGCTGAATACGGCTCCCAGCCGGATGCACATATCAGGACAGTCAGAGAGTGAGTGCTGCATTGCAGGCAGCAAGGCAACTTGCCTCATGACGCTATGACATCCTCATCCCGCAAGCCTTGAATCGTATTCAAGCACTGCGTTGAGCAGCACTTGCGCTCCGGCTGCACACTCTTCGCGCGATGTGCTTTCAGCTTCGTTGTGGCTGATGCCGCCTGCGCAGGGCACGAAGATCATCACTGTGGGCATGACGCGCGCGGTGTAGGCGGCATCGTGGCCTGCGCCTGACGCCATGTCGCGTGCCGTGTAACCGGACTTCGCCACGCCTGCGCGCACGCAGTCGATCAGGGATGAATCAAAGGTCACGGCGGGCGAATTCCAGATACGTTTTTCAACGACATCCAGCTTGAGCGGCTGCATCACCTGTGTCAGCGCGTTGCGGAAATCATCCTCCATCTTCTGCATCTCCCGCTCGTCTGGATGGAGGAGATCGACACAGAATAACACTTCGCCGGGAATGACATTGCGGCTGTTGGGCTTGTTCTCGATCAGGCCGACGGTCGCCACCGCGCCCGGATAGGCATGACCCATCGCGTCGATCCGGTCGATCATGCGCGCCGCACCCAAAAGTGCGTTGCGGCGCAGGTACATGGGGGTCGCGCCCGTGTGCGCGTCCTGCCCGGTTACGGTCACTTCATACCAGCGCATGCCCTGCACACCCTGCACCACACCGATCATGGTGTTTTCGGCTTCGAGGATCGGCCCTTGCTCGATATGCAGCTCGAACATCGCTTGAAACTGCCGTTCGCCGACTTTCTCATCACCACGATAGCCGATGGCATCAAGCGCGGCACCGAGCGTCACCCCTTCGCGGTCCTCCCGGCTCCAGGCAAACTCGGGCGTGAAAACTCCTGCATAGACACCCGAGCACAGCATGGCAGGGGCATAGCGGCTGCCTTCCTCATTGGTCCAGTTGATGATGGCGACGGGGGCGCTTGTCTCGTATCCGGCCTCGACCATGGCCCTCATGGCCTCGATGGCACCCAGCACGCCGAGCACGCCATCGAACTTGCCACCTGTTGGCTGCGTGTCGAGGTGCGAGCCCATGGCGATCGGTTTCAGCGCGTTGTTGCGCCCTGGCCGGATGGCAAACATATTGCCGACGTCGTCCACATGCACGGCGCAGCCCAGTCCTTCGCAAGTGGCCTTGAACCAGTCGCGCACGCGCCTGTCCTCGTCCGACAGTGTCAGCCGCCTGATTCCGCCCTTGGGTGTGCCGCCGATCTTCGCGGTGTCCATCAGCATGTCCCACAGCCGGGCTGGGTCGATCTGGAGATTGGGGATCATGGATGGTGGCCTTTTTGCGTGCTGAATACTGATTGAAGATGTGCGGCTCTTGAACGTCAAGCATGTCATCTGGCAAAGTTAGACCCTCAGGCATGATGCCTGATCTCCAAACGCCAGATGTCCACTACGCAAGTCAGCTGTCGTGACCATATCGACGAACACATGACGTAAAGGAGTTTTCTGTAAGTTTCCTATATTGACTATTTAATTCCGTAAAGTCGCTTTATTAAAAACTAACTTTACGG
>JANMIB010000383.1:0-6744 GCA_031375605.1 Allobosea sp.
CCCGCCCCGTTCGGCCCCAGAAGGCCGACAGCTTCGCCATTGCGGACATTGAGGCCTGCATCATTGACGACCGTGCGGCCCCGATAGCTCTTGCGCAGCCCCGTGACGGAGAGCACGCCCGGCCCACCCGTGGCGTTCAGAGCCTGCGATGCTGCCAGGCTGGGCATGATGTAGGGTGCGCCGCTGATCACGGGCGGCACGGAAATGTCTTCGGCGATCAAGGCAAGCTCGTCGAGAGCACTGGTCATGGCCATGTCGGGCCGCGCGACCTGAACCGGATCCGGCGGCACCGATGACGTTGCCGCAACTGTCTTGCCAAAGAGGAAAGGAAATTTCACCGGAACCACACGATCATCAGGCAAGTCTCGCATCAGGCATATCTTAAATCAGGCACGTCTTGCATCAGGCGTCTTGCATCAGGCACGTCTTGGTCAAAAGAGGTTACTCACGCAATCTGGCCACCCTTAGACCATCCTGCTTTCCGATGAAATCCATCGGCAGGCACAAAGCACTTCCATTCTGGCTGCTCGGCATCAATTCGTTGGCGGGGAGGTAGGCGGGGCGGGGCGCGGGGACGGCGATGGACGCCGCGCTGGCGGGGTTGAGGCAGCTGGCGTGTCTGCGGAGCCCGGCACGAAAAATCCCTGAACGCGCCCACCGATTTCACCGCCATCGAAATTGGCGATGCCTGTCTTGGTGTTGTAAACCAGCCGCTCGCCACGCTGGACGTTCGGTCCCTTCGCCAGCGCCACGCCACCTGTCATCACCACCTGGTCCTTCTCACGGTCGAACACAGCGCGCTGGCTTGTCGCGACCTGATCTTCGGACGTCACGGTGACAGGTCCATCGCAGTCCAGCCGCTTGATGCCGCCATCGCCTCCCGCACCAGCAGCAGCTGGCGCAGGGCGCGGAGCTGTGGCAGGACGGGACGCGCCTGCAGCACCCTGGGCTGCCGGACCCTGGCCGCGATTGTCGTACAGAATGGTCATCTTGGCACAACGGATCGTGGTTTTTCCCTGAACAGCCACGACATTGCCCGAAAAGATAGCCTTGCTCTCCTTGTCGAGCACATCGAGCTTGTCGGCATCAATCTTGATCGGCTCCTTTGAATCGGTGCCGAGGTTGCCAAGAGCAGCATTGCCAGGTCCAGCATTGCCGGGTGCGGCGGCTGGGGTTGCCGCACGCTGCTGGGCGGATGCTCCAGCGCCGAGCAGCGCCGGTGCCAGCAACAGGCACAGCACGGACGCTGTCTGGATGAGGTGTCGCTTCATGCGGAACTCGTTTCTGAAAAGATCACAGCTGAAACATCATGGCTGAAACATCCTGTGTCAGGTGACAGCGGTTCGGTGACACAGATCATGGAGCCACCCTTGGCACGACAGCCTGGCCGGTGGCAGGATCGACCACAGTCACGCCGCGGGCATCGCGCGGAACGGGTCGGGGCTGTGCGGGCCGGCCAGCAGCATCGTTCACCGGCTGTGCCACAGGCAGCAGAGCCGGTTGTGAAGCGGCGGAGGGCGAGGGGGCAGGCGCGAGAGAAGACGCAGCAGGCGTGGATGATGAGCGTGGCACAGAACCCGGCCTTGCAGACGGGGAAACCGGAGCTTGTGGCGTCTGGGCTGACGAACCCGCAGCAGAACCCGCATTGTCCTTCTTGCTGTCCTTGTCGTCGATCAGCGCGGAGACCCTGCCTGCAAAGGTGATGGTGCCGCCATTGTCGACGATGTCGAGGCTGTCGGCTGACACAGCCATGTCAGGCAGGCGCACGGTGACAGCTTCACGCGAGCGAACCGTGCCTGCCTTGAAATCCACATCGGCGGACTTGAGGAAAGCCTCCTGCCCGTTCTGGGTCTTGACCTTCACGTCATTGCGCAGCTGGAGCTGCTCTTTCTGGCTGTCAAAGATAGCGTTGAGCGCCGTGAGATTGATGACGGTGTCATCGGCGTTCACGATCCGGGCGGTCATCTGGTACAGTTCGATCACATTCGGCACGCGCACGTCCTGCACCGCGCTCAGGGCTGTGACCTCATAGGGCTTGTTGTCCTTCCGGTAGCCGGCAAGACGCGGCGTTTCCATGGTGACGCGGGTTCCGTCCATCTTGATGGCGCCGACACTGACGCCTGCATTCCGGAACGGATTGATGAAGGGGAGAACGATGAAGCTGGCGAAGCTCAAGACAGCCCCCACCGGGATCGCGATGCGCAGGACGCGCACAAAGCGGCTGTGGCGCTTTGCAAGGACATAGGCCCGGCTTGAACGCGAACGCCGCTCGCGGTCACTGTCCGCGTGCCTTGATACCGTATCAGCCGATCCTGTCATCGCCATCGTCATGCCGTGCGCCTAGCGGCTACACTGGGCGAATCTATGGCGGCAAACAAGACGGACGCCCAAAGCATGCGCCCGAAAGAGCCTGTCAGGTCAGCTGTGCGCAAAGATGTCGGCCTCCGGCCAGCCCTGCAGATCGAGTTCGGCACGCGTCGGCAGAAAGGAGAAGCAGCTTTGCGCGATCGCCATGCGGCCCTCGCGCTGCAAGAGGACATCCAGTTTTGCCTTGAGCTGGTGCAGGTGCAGCACATCGGAGGCCGCATAGGCCAGCTGTTCCTTCGTCAGCTCCGCCGCTCCCCAGTCGGAAGATTGCTGCTGCTTGGACATGTCCACACCCAGCAACTCCCGCGCCAGGTCTTTCAGACCATGCCTGTCGGTGTAGGTGCGCACCAGCCGCGAGGCGATCTTGGTGCAGTAGATCGGGCTGGTCACGACACCGAACGCATGGCGCAGGACGGCGACATCAAACCGTGCGTAGTGAAAGATCTTCAGCACGGATGGGTCGGCCAGGATGGCGCAAAGCCTTGGCGGCGCTGCCTGTCCCTTGGCGATCTGAACAACATCCGCGGAGCCATCGCCGCGCGAGAGCTGGATCACGCACAGCCTGTCCCGGTGCGGATTGAGGCCAAGGGTCTCGGTGTCGATGGCCAGGGAGGGGCCGGGTTCGTAAGCTGCGGGCAGATCGCCCTGATGAAGCGTGATGGTCATGGGTGCCGTGAACAGAAAAGGGCCAAGAAAGGATGAACCGAGAGAAGGACAATCCGGGAAGGGACAAACCGGGACAAGAAACCGAAGATGACACCATGCCGAAAGGGACATTACCGGGATGCGGTTGCAAGTTCCTTTAGATCAAGCCATCAGCAAGTGGAAACGCCAAATCCAGCCAGCATGAGGCGACCGATGACTGACCCACACCTTTGGCGCGATGTTCACACACGCGGCAAGCAGGCGCGCAAGCTCTCGATGCGCAAGCTGTTCGCCTCTGATCCGCAGCGCTTCCAGGGCTTTTCGCGTCGACTTGATGACATGTTGCTCGATGCCTCGAAGACAACACTGACGGCCCGCTCGCTGGCAAGCCTGTTCGCGCTGGCACGCGATTGCCATGTCGAGGCCAAACGCGATGCCATGTTCTCCGGCGAGATCATCAACATCACCGAGAACCGGGCTGTCATGCACACGGCACTGCGCAACCGGTCGGGCCGGCCCGTCATGGTTGATGGCCGTAACGTGATGCCGGACATCGACCATGTCCTCGCCGACATGGGCACATTCTGCGAGGCCGTGCGCAACGGGACAATCCCTGCGGCTGATGGCAAGCCCTTCACCGATATCCTGAACATCGGCATCGGCGGGTCCGATCTTGGCCCGGTGATGGTGACGCTGGCGCTGGCACCTTACCATGATGGCCCGCGCACCCACTTTGTCTCCAACATCGACGGCGCGCACCTGCACGACACGCTGCAGGGCCTCGATCCGGCGCGGACGCTGATCATCGTTGCATCCAAGACGTTCACCACCATCGAGACCATGACCAACGCCCAGTCCGCGCGGCGCTGGATCGTGGCGGCGCTCGGCGAGGCGGCTGTTGCCAGCCATTTCTGCGCGGTTTCGACCGCGCTCGACAAGGTCGCGGCATTCGGCATCGACCCGGCGCGCGTTTTCGGGTTCTGGGACTGGGTCGGGGGGCGCTATTCCGTGTGGTCTGCCGTCGGCCTGCCGCTCATGCTGGCCATCGGCCCCGTGCGCTTCGGCGAATTCCTGGCCGGAGCACATGCCATGGACGAGCATTTCCGCACCGCGCCCTTGGAGGACAATCTCCCCGTCTGGCTGGCACTTGTCGGCATCTGGCACCGCAATGGCTGCGGGTTCGCCACGCGCGCCGTGCTGCCGTATGATCAGCGTCTGGCGCGGCTGCCGGCCTATCTGCAGCAACTCGACATGGAATCGAACGGCAAGAGCGTGACGCGCGCGGGCCTGCCTGTCGCGACCGACACCGGGCCGGTGGTCTGGGGCGAGCCTGGCACCAACGGCCAGCACGCTTTCCTGCAATTGCTGCATCAGGGCACCGAACCGATCCCGGCCGAGTTCTTGCTGGCGGCAGAAGGCCACGAGCCTGACATGGCGCACCATCACGCCATTCTTGCCGCCAATGCGCTGGCACAGGCCGAGGCCCTGATGCTTGGCCGCACGCTGGAGGAAGCCAAGGCGCAGCTTGCAGCGCGTGGCCTGCCCGCCACCGAGATCGAGCGGCTGGCGCCCCACAGAGTGTTTTCCGGAAACCGGCCTTCGACCATGCTGCTGTACCGCAAGCTCGATCCTTTCACGCTGGGGCGCATCATCGCCCTTTACGAGCACCGTGTGTTCGTGGAAGCCGCCATCTGGGACATCAACCCGTTCGACCAATGGGGCGTGGAACTGGGCAAGGAACTGGCGACCGGGCTGCAGGCCATCGTGGAGGGCAAGCAATCAACGCGAGGCCGCGATGGCTCGACCGCAGGGCTCGTGGGCTGGATGCACGGGCTGAAGGCTGGCCGCTGAGGCTGCTGCCGAGTGAGGCAGCTCCGGCAGCAGCCTGACTTTACCGGGCCTTGGCGAAGCGCTTGGATCCGTGCCAGACTTGATCGAAGGATGTGGCTAGCAACGGAGGTTGCCATGCGAAACCTGATCACCGACGTGCCGGGTGTCAAAGTCGGCCATGCCGAGGATGCGAAGCTCGCCTCGGGCGTGACCGTCATCCGCTTCGATGCGCCTGCCACCACGTCCG
The DNA here is from genome assembly GCA_031375605.1 of Allobosea sp. GTDB lineage: Bacteria > Pseudomonadota > Alphaproteobacteria > Rhizobiales > Beijerinckiaceae > Allobosea. Next base: position 5,090 of record JANMIB010000383.1, read on the forward strand.
GAACCGTCTCGGGCGGTGCGCCGGGCAGTTTCGACACCGCCCTGCTCGAACCCGAGATGACAGTCACGCAAGTTGACGCCGTGTTTCTCTCCGGCGGCTCGGCCTTCGGGCTGGCCAGCGGAACGGGCGTGCAAGGCGCGCTCAGGTCACAGGGGCGCGGCTTTGCAGTCGGGCCAGTGCGGGTGCCCATCGTCACGGGCGCGATCCTGTTCGACCTTCTCAACGGCGGCGACAAGAACTGGGGCCGGATGTCGCCCTATGCCGAACTTGGCTATGCTGCCACGGAAGCCGCTGGCGAGAGCTTCGCACTCGGCACGGCAGGGGCAGGCTTCGGGGCCACCACCGCCAACCTCAAGGGCGGTCTTGGCTCGGCCAGCGCGCTGACACCGTCCGGGTTTCTGGTCGGGGCGATTGTGGCGGTCAATGCCATCGGCGTGACGACCATGGGAGACAGCCCGCATTTCTGGGCCGCGCCCTATGAGGTCGGCACCGAATTCGGCGGTCTTGGGATGACGTCGTCGCTTTCGTCAGGCGCGCTGCGCATCAGGGTCAAGGGCGACAGGCCCGCCACCACCATCGCCTGCGTCGTGACCGATGCCATCATCACCAAGACCCAGGCCAAGCGGCTTGCGCTGATGGCCAATGACGGGCTGTCCCACGCCATCCGCCCTGCCCATGCGCCCTTTGACGGCGATACGGTGTTCTTTGCGGGCACCGGCGCAAGGCCGCTCGGGCAGAACGCCTTGCGCGACATCACCGAGATCGGCACGGTGGCAGCAGATTGTCTTGCACGCGCCATCGCACGCGGTGTGTTCGAGGCCCGCGCCCTGCCCTACCCGAATGCACTGCCAGGCTGGCGTGACCGTTTCGGGGTGAGGTGAGAGCCGCGCATTGACATGACACCGTAATGTTCGCATATCTTGGTGGTGCTTGCCGCTGGTGTTCCGGCGGCATTTGATTTTGCGGATTTTGTCGAACGGTCGGACAGATGGTCAAGATGGCATTGAACAGCGTGGGGTCGCGAGAGCGACGATGAGACCTTTGGCGGGCATCCGTTCGGCATCCGTGCCTCTTTTTGCCTGCGATCATCCATTGCCTTCGTCATGTTCCATTCTTTGACTTTCAAGGATCAATCCCGTGATTTCTTCGATTCTCCCGACCTATGCCCGCGCCGATGTCGCCTTTGAACGGGGCGAAGGCCCCTGGCTGATCGCCACCACCGGTGAGCGCTATCTCGATTTCGGCTCAGGCATCGCCGTCAATTCGCTGGGCCACTCGCATCCGCATCTGGTCAAGACCCTGCAGGACCAGGCAGGCAAGCTCTGGCACACCTCGAACCTTTACCAGATGCCGGATGGCAAGCGGCTAGCAGAGCGGCTGATCGCCTCGACCTTTGCCGAGACAGTGTTCTTCTGCAATTCAGGTGCGGAAGCCAACGAAGCCGCCATCAAGATGGCGCGTAAATATCACCATGCGCATGGCCAGCCCGAGCGCTACCGCATCATCACCTTCGAGGGGGCCTTCCATGGCCGCACGCTGGCGACCATCGCGGCTGGCGGGCAGAAGAAGTATCTGGAGGGTTTTGGCCCCAAGGTCGACGGCTTTGATCAGGTTCCATTTGGCGACCATGACGCCCTCAAAGCTGCGATCACAGC
>JANMIB010000403.1:0-11157 GCA_031375605.1 Allobosea sp.
CGCGGACGCGCGATCGAAGGAGCCGGCCGACGGTGGCTCCTGCATGAGCTCGAGCCAGGCACGCAGACGCTCGCCGCTGTTTCCCACGATCTGCGCACCCCATTGACGCGGCTGCGGCTGAAAACGGAAGATGTTGCCGACGCCGGGCTGGCACTGACCATTCAGGCAGACCTGACCGAAATGGAGGAAATGATCGACCAGACGCTGGCCTATCTTCAAGGTGATCGCTCCAGCGAAGCCTTCCGGCCCGTTGATCTGACAGCGCTGCTAGCGACGCTGGCTGACAGCGCCGAGGATGCGGGGCACAAGGTCGTGCTGGAAGCGGCACCAAAGATCGCCATCAGCGCACGGCCCCTTGCCCTGAAACGGGCGATCTCGAACGTGATCCAGAATGCGGTCAAATACGCTGATGGTGCCCAGCTGAGCCTGAAGGACTGTGGCCGGATGGTGGAGATCAGCATCGCCGACAATGGCCCCGGCATCGCCAGCGACAGATTGGCGGATGCGTTCGAGCCGTTCACGCGCATCGAGACATCGCGCAGCAAGGACACGGGCGGCTTTGGCCTCGGACTGGCCATATCGCGCGCTGTCATCGAGATCCATGGCGGCAGCATCAGCCTTGAGAACCGCCCGGCGGCCGGGAGCAGGGCACCCGACAGCATCTTCGGCGGACTTATTGTCCGCATGATCCTGCCAAAGGACGGCCCGCTAGAAAGCCAGCAGCAGAACCGCGCGCCACCAGCGGCTTGATACACTTTGATACAAACTGGAAATCCTGCGAATACGAACCGCAGTTATATCTTGGGCTGACGGTGCGGGAATTGTCTGTGCACCAGAAACCCTTGGCGTGACATTTTGCAGTTTCAGCTGGTTTCAAGACGCATTGCTGCCCTTGCGGCCCTTCTTTTTGGCTTGCTGCTGTTCCAGCCCGCGTGGTCCCATGAGGGGCATGATCATGGCGCGCCGCCGACGCCGGTCTCGAACACCATTGCCCCCCGTATCGATGCCTCCTCGACTGCGTTCGAGCTGATCGGCGTTTTCCGCAAGCAGAAGCTGACCATCACGCTGGACCGGTTTCTCACCAACGAGCCAGTCTCAAATGCCGAGATCGAGGTTGAAACCCCAAAAGGAATGGTCAAGGCGCTGGCCAATCCAGATGGCACGTTCACGTTGGATGCACCATGGGCAGGCGACGGCGGAACATTCGATCTGATCTTCACCATCATGGCCGAAGGCGAAATCGATGTGCTGACGGGCACACTCACGCTGCCAGCGGCCAAACTGGCAGCGGCAAATGCATCATCATCTGTGTTTTCAGGTGCAGCCCTCGCGCAGGGACTTCGCGAGCGGGTCGCTGCCTCGGACCTTTCGCTGGTCGTGGTTGCCATCGTTGCATTCCTTTTGGGAGTGCTGGTGGCCCGCCGCCGCCAGCGTCGTGGCATTGCAAACGTGATGGTCATGGCTGTTCTCGCACTGCTATTTGCGCCCTCCGTGGCAAGCGCGCAGACGTCTGCCCCGGCTGAGGCAGCGGTTGATCTGGCGCAACGCTTCCCCGATGGCGCGCTCTTTGTGCCGAAGACAACCCAGCGTGTTCTGGCGATCCGGACCGTTCTCACGGCCAGCGGCGAGCACAGCCGCACCATCACCCTGCCGGGGCGTGTCATCGCGGACCCCGCCGCCAGTGGCAGTGTGCAGACCTCCCTTGCCGGCCGCCTGACACCGCCGCCCGGCGGTTTTGCGCGGCTTGGAACAAAGGTGAAAGCCGGTGATGTGCTGGCGCTGGTGCAGCCCTCTGTCGGTTCAGCCGACATGACCGCGCAGCAGCAGCAGGCGCGCGAACTGGATCAGCAACTGGCACTGGTTCAACGGCGGCTGGAACGTCTGCGCCCCGTGGCCAATGTCGTGGCGCGCTCGCAGATCGAAGATGCAGAGCTGGAACTCAAAGGCCTTGAGAATCGCCGTGCCAATCTCGAACGGGCCCAGAAGCGTGAACCCGAAAAGCTCGTTGCGCCCGTTGACGGCGTCATCGCAGCAGCAACCGCCTCGCCGGGGCAAGTCGTTGAAACCAATGCCATCATCTTCCAGATCATTGATCCCGCCCGGCTCTGGATCGAGGCGCTGACCTTCGATGCCATGGCAGGCACGCGCAATGCAGCGGCGCGTCTTGGCGACGGCCGCGCCCTGAAGCTCGACTATCAGGGTACGGGCTTTGCTGACCGCAATCAGGCCATTCCGGTCCATTTTGCCATTGTTGAAGACACGCGCGGCCTGCGCATGGGGCAATTGCTCACGGTCATCACCGAGACCGAAGATGTCCGGAGCGGGATTGCCGTGCCGCGCTCCAGCATCGTGCGGGCATCCAACGGGCAGGCTCTCGTCTACGAGCACGCCAATGCCGAGCGGTTCGTACCGCGCGAAGTGCGCGTGGAGCCATTGGACGGGGATCGCGTGGTGATCGTCAGCGGCATCGGGGCAGGCAAACGCATCGTCACCCAGGGTGCCGAACTCCTGAACCAGATCCGGTAGGGCGCGGCGATGTTCAATTTCCTCGTCACGCAATCCCTCCGGAACCGCTTGATGGTTCTGGCCCTTGCGACGATTCTTGTCGTCTACGGTGCTTTCACCGTCACCAGACTGCCGGTCGATGTGTTTCCCGATCTCAACAAGCCGACAGTCACCATCATGATCGAGGCGGAGGGCCTTGCCCCGCCCGAGGTCGAGCAACTCGTGACCTTCCCGATCGAGACGCAGATGAACGGCCTGCCCGGTGTGACCCGCGTGCGCTCAGTGTCCGGGGTCGGCCTGTCGATCATTTATGTCGAATTCGACTGGGGCACCGACATCTACCGCAACCGCCAGCAGATCGCCGAACGTCTGGCACTGGTGCGGGACCAGTTGCCCGCCAATGTCACGCCCCAGATGGGCCCGATCAACTCGATCATGGGGCAGATTTTGCTTGTCGCCATGACCGGGCCTGACACTGTCTCACCCATGGATATGCGCGAGATCGCGGATTTCACCATCCGGCCGCGCCTTTTGACAATTCCCGGCGTGGCGCAAGTCATCCCCATTGGCGGCGAAGTCCGGCAATACCGCGTGGCGCCAAATCCAGCAGCCCTGCGCGCCCTGGGCGTGACGATGGAGCAACTTGAGCGCGCACTGGCGCAGTTCGGCACCAACACTGGCGGGGGTTTCACCGACCAGTATGCGCGCGAGTTCCTGATCCGCAACATCGGCCGCACCATGAAGCTGGAGGATCTGGGCTCCATTACAGTCGCCAATGTGCAGGGCCGCCCGGTCTATCTGCGGCAAGTGGCCGATGTGAGTTTTGGCGCGCGTCTGAAGCGTGGTGACGCCGGCTACATGGGCAAGTCTTCCGTCATCCTGTCGGTCGAAAAACAACCCGATATCGACACAATCTCCGTCACCCGGCAGATCGAAGCGGCGCTGAAGGACATCACCGCAACGCTTGGCAACGGCATCAAGGTCGATAATATCCTGTTTCGGCAAGCGACCTTCATCGAGACGTCCATCGCCAATGTGAAGACCGTGCTGATGGAGGCCGTGCTGGTTGTCGGCATCGTTCTCTTCGCCTTCCTGCTGAACGTGCGCACCACGGCCATCTCGCTGACTGCGATTCCGGTGTCAATCCTGGGCACCGCTGTGGTGTTTCATCTCATGGGCCTGTCGATCAACACCATGACGCTGGGCGGCCTGGCCATTGCCATCGGCGAATTGGTCGATGACGCCGTGGTCGATGTTGAGAACATCTTCCGTCGTCTGCGCGAGAACCGCGAGAAGGGCAATCCGCGTTCGGTCTTTGATGTCGTGGTGGGAGCGAGCCAGGAAGTCCGGTCCGGCATCGTTTATGCCACGCTGATCATCATTCTGGTGTTCGTGCCGCTGTTTGCGCTGACGGGCATCGAAGGCAAGCTGTTCGCGCCGCTCGGCAAGGCCTACATCATCTCGATCCTGATGAGCCTCATCGTCTCTATCACGCTGACGCCGGTCATGGCCTACTACATGCTGCCCGGCCTCAAGCGGCTGGACCAGCACGAGAGCTGGCTGATCCGCAAGCTCAAAGCAGGCAACCGAATCCTGCTCTCGATGAGCTTTCGCAATCCGCGCATCCTGATGGCGGTCGCAAGCATTGCTGTCTTTGCAGCGGGTACCGGGGTGACGCTGCTTCCGCGCGCGTTTCTGCCGCCTTTCAACGAGGGCTCGTTCACGATCAACCTGCTGTTCAACCCCGGCATATCGCTGGCCGAAAGCCACCGCGTCGGATTGATCGCCGAGAAGCTGATCATGGACATCCCGGAAATCCGCCAGGTTGGTCGGCGCACCGGACGGGCCGAGCTGGATGAGCACGCTGAGGGCGTCCATGCGTCAGAGCTGGATGTGGATCTCAGGTCCTCGGCACGGGCAAAACAGGACATCATTGCGGATATCCGCACAAAGCTTGCCGTACTGCCTGTTTCGACCAACATTGGCCAGCCGATCTCGCACCGGCTTGATCACATGCTGTCGGGCGTGCGGGCGCAGATCGCGATGAAGATCTTCGGCGAAGACCTCGACACCCTCCGCCGTGTCGCTGCCGAAATGCGCGACAAATTGGGCGCCATACCAGGCGTGGTCGATCTGCAGATCGAGAAACAGGTACGCATTCCGCAACTGGAAATCACCGTCGACTACGAGAAGGCCGCACTCTATGGCGTACAGCCTGCCCACATCACCGAACAGCTGGAACGCCTGTCCAACGGCAAGGTTGTCTCCCGACTTGTGGATGGCAACCGCCGCTTCGATGTGGTGATGCGCCTGCCCGACAGCCTGCGCACGACGCAGAATCTGGCCGACATGCTGATCGAGACACCTCTTGGCTGGGTCCCAGTGAGCCAAATGGCGGATGTCCGCGAAACGGATGGCCCGAACCAGATCCTGCGCGAGAATGGCAAGCGCCGCATCGTCGTGCTCGCCAACAGTGACGGCAAGACGGACATGGCGCAGATCGTCGCCGAAATCCGGCGTGTGGTGGCGACAAGCCAATTGCCGCAAGGGACTTTCGCAAGCCTTGAAGGCACATTCCAGGCGCAGGAAGAGGCAACGCGCACCATTGGCCTGCTGTCGCTGGTGTCATTGTCGATGATCTTCGCCATCCTCTACAGCCGCTACCGCTCGACGGTGTTTGCCCTGATCATCATGGGCAGCGTACCGCTGGCGCTCATCGGATCAGTGACGGCGCTGTGGTGGTCTGGCCAGCCGCTGTCGGTGGCATCGATGATCGGGTTCATCACGCTCACCGGCATCGCGGCGCGCAATGGCATTCTCAAGATCAGCCACTACATCAATCTGGTGATTCATGAAGGCATGCCGTTCGGCCCTGATCTGGTGATGCGCGGCTCTCTGGAGCGCTTGACGCCCGTGTTGATGACGGCGTTGTCGGCAGGCGTCGCGCTGGTGCCGCTGATGATCGACGCGCAGGCTCCCGGCAAGGAAATCCTGCACCCCGTCGCCATCACGATTTTCGGCGGACTGATCAGCGCGACCCTGCTGGACACGTTCCTGACGCCTGTACTGTTCCTGCGCTACGGCGAGAAACCGCTGAAGCGGCTTGTCGCCAGCGTGACGGCGGAGGCTGCCATCACCCCAAGTTCATCGACACAAACTGCCAAGCTGATCGAAGCCTTCTGACTGCCTGCCCGCAAAGGAAAAGCCATGCGCATAATCCCTCTCACCATCGCCCTTGCTCTGATCGCCTCATCCGCAACGGCCCACGAGCCCCGCAAGGGGCCGAATGGTGGGCCGCTGGTCGATGCTGGAGCCTATCATGTCGAAGTGGTGGCCGCAGGAACCAGGGTCGATGTCTTTGTCACCAGCGGCAAGGATGCGCCCGAGCAGTCCAGTGGCTTCAAGGCGCTCGCCATCCTCGTGATCGATGGCAAGACGCAGAGGATCGTGCTGGAGCCGAGCGCCGACGGCAAGGTTCTCACCGGCACCGCGCCGTCGGCTGTCACCACAATCAAGGGCGCAGTCCAGCTCACTGACAAGGACGGCAAGACCGGCACCGGTCGCATCAACTGAACCCCTCACGACCCCACAGGAGAAGCACCATGACCAGAACCATCGCCATCGCGGCATTGGCCGCACTGCTCGCCATCCCGTCAGTCGGGTTCGCCCAGCATCAGGGCCACCAGATGCCCGCGCCAGGCGGGCACGGCGGGCATGCCATGCCTGGCATAAAGCCACAGGCGACAGCGCCCCTCACTGATGCCTCAAAGGCTTTCGCGGAGGCCAATGCCCGCATGCACAAGGACATGAATGCTGCCTTCTCCGGCAATGCCGATGTGGATTTTGCCAGGGGGATGATCCCGCACCATCAAGGTGCCATCGATGTCTCGGAGATCGTGTTGACATACGGCAAGGACGCTGAGGTCAAAAAACTCGCTGTGGTCATCATCGCCGCGCAGAAAACCGAGATCGCACAGATGACGGCTTGGCTCGGCAGGAACGCTGGCCTGCCTGCTTCGACTGATGCCGTCGCGATCAACAAGGCCTTCACCGATGTGAACATGAAAATGCACACCGACATGACCATGAGCTTCACCGGCAACGTCGATGCGGATTTCATCAAGGGCATGATTCCGCACCATGAAGGCGCGGTCGCCATGGCAAAAATCCTGCTCCAATTCGGCAAGGATGCGGAGCTGCGCAGACTGGCCGATGATGTGGTGCGGACCCAAAACGAGGAGATCACCATGATGCGGGCTTGGCTGAAGAAGGCAGGCGGCTGATCTCGCACACCATTTGTCTATTCAAAGCGCCCACTAAACCTTGTGATCCGCAACCGACGCGAAGTCGGGAGACAACCTGTGAATCAACATTCAGGATGGGGACACATTTACGGAAAACTCGGGGACACCGTATTTTCCGGATTCCCGCAAGCGACTGAGGTTGTTGATGTTTAGAAACTTAAAAGAGATGGCGCGCCCGAAAGGATTCGAACCTCTGACCCTCAGATTCGTAGTCTGATGCTCTATCCAGCTGAGCTACGGGCGCGTTCTCGGTGCGGATCAACCGCCTGAGTGAGCGGTGTGTACCGGCTCACATTCTGCTTTGCAACCTTCTTTTGCAGTTTCATGAAACGGACAGCCCGATTTACCTGATGCTCGCTCTGGCCCTTTGCAAAGAGCTGGCAACCGCCCCTTTCCAGTGATGGCAATCATTGCAATGCTGCGGCTTGCGATGCGGCACAAGATGCCTGACAAGCGACAGTGCAGGCGGCGAGAAGGCCGCGTTGCGCCGGGAAGACGGGGAACAGAACCATGCTGCTGGGCTGCATTGCTGATGATTTCACGGGTGCAAGCGATCTTGCAAACACGCTGGCCAAGGCCGGCATGCGCACCGTGCAGTTTGTCGGTACGCCTGAAGGGCTTGCTGGTACGGATTGCGAGGCCGCTGTGGTCTCTCTCAAAACGCGTTCGGTGGCCCCGGTCGATGCCGTGGCGCAGTCGCTGTCCGCACTCGCAGCGCTTCGCAAGGCAGGCGCGCGCCAGATCCTGTTCAAGTATTGCTCGACCTTCGATTCAACGCGTGAGGGCAATATCGGCCCGGTTGCTGATGCACTGCTAGACGCGCTGGACGCGACCTGCGCCATTGTCTGCCCGGCTTTTCCGGCAGCAGGCCGCAGCATCTATCGTGGCCACCTGTTCGTGGGCGACAGGCTGCTGAATGAAAGCGGGCTCGAAAACCACCCGCTCAACCCGATGACGGATGCCAGTCTGGTGCGCTGGCTCGGGCACCAGACCCGCCACACGGTCGGGCTTGTGCCGCAATCGGTCGTGGCGCAGGGCCACACCGCCATCCGCGCCGCGCTCGATGCCTGCGCTGCGCGGGGCGAACGGCTGGTCGTGTGCGATGCCATCAACGATGCAGACCTGATCGCGCTGGGACATGCCGCGAAAGGCATGGCGCTGGTGACGGGTGGCTCCGGCATTGCCATGGGCCTGCCTGATAATTTCCGCGACACGGCATCACCAGCAGCGGCGTCTGCGCTGGTGTTTCCTGGTGGCGCTGCCTTTGCGATGGCAGGAAGCTGCTCGGCTGCGACACGCGCGCAGATTGCCGAACATGAAAAAGCTGGCGAGCCGGTGCTTCACCTTGATGTACCTGCCGTGCTGGCGGAGACCTACACCGTGGCGGACGCAACTGCCTGGGTGAACGCACAGAACGGTGCGCGCCTGCCGCTCATCGCTTCCAGCAATGAGCCTGATGCCGTAGGCGCATTGCAGGCCCGGTTTGGCCAAGGGGAAGCCGCCCACATCATCGAGGGGTTTTTCGGCGAGCTGGCCAAGTCGCTGGTGAGCCAAGGTGTGCGCCGCCTGATCATCGCGGGCGGCGAGACCTCGTCTGCCGTGGTGGCGGCACTCGACATCGAGGCCATGCGGATCGGCCCGGAAATCGACCCCGGTGTGCCGCTTCTGCTCAGCGAGGGTCAAACGCCTCTCGCGCTGGCGCTCAAATCCGGCAATTTCGGCAGCCCCGACTTCTTCCTGAAAACGCTGGCGCTGATCAACGCCGGTACCAGACCGTGAGGCACAGATGCCGCGTTATTCCGCCAATATCTCAATCATGTTCCAGGAGTTACCCTTTCTGGATCGGCTGGCCGCCGCCAAGGCTGCTGGTTTTGATGCTGTCGAGTTCTGGTTTCCCTATGAATACCCCAAGGCGCAGTTGCGCGGGACGCTGGATGAGCTGGGGTTGACGCTGGTGGGACTGAACACCGCACCAGGCGATGTGGCCAAGGGCGAATGGGGCCATGCCGCCCTGCCCGGCCGCGAAGCAGACTTTGATCGCGGCTTTGCGCAGGCTCTGGACTATGCTGCGGCGCTTGGCTCGCGCGGCATTCATGTGATGGCGGCCATGACCGGCGCTCTGGACCATGCAGCCTGCGAGAAGGCGTACATGGCCAATCTGGAACGGGCCGCAAAGCGCGCTGAAGGCAGCGGCATCACGCTGCTGATCGAGCCGCTGAACGCCAAGGACCGCCCCGGCTATTTCCTCTCACGCTCAGATCAGGCCTTGGACATCATCAGGCGCATTGGCGCGCCAAACCTGAAGCTGATGTTCGACATCTACCATGTGCAGGTCATGGAGGGAGACATCATCAGGAGGCTGCGCGGCCACATGCCCCATATCGGGCACATCCAGATCGCTGCCGTGCCGACCCGCGCCGAGCCGGACGAGGGGGAATTGAACTATCGCACGATACTGGCCGAGATCGACTTGGCTGGCTGGCCAGGCTGGGTCGGCTGCGAATACAAGCCGCGCGCAGGCACCGTGGAAGGGCTGGGCTGGCGCGAGGCGCTGCGTCTGTCCTAACGTCTCACGTCACTTTCGTGCCGTTTATGCCCGCAACGAAATCCGCCAGCATCGGCACGTAATCCTCGCCCTTGCCGGCAGCAACCGCCGCCGCGTAGCTGTTCTTCACCGCAGAGCCGACGGGATTTGCCACGCGGCCTTCATCGGCCAGAGCCGCCAGATAACGCATGTCCTTGGCGGCATTGCTGAGTGTGAACTGGTGCGCGTTGCGATCTCCATCCAGCACATAGCGGAAGAAGGTCTGGTAAAATCCGCAATCCATGCGGCTGCCACGCAGCACGCTGTCAAAGATCTGCGGCGTGATGCCGACTTTCTGGCCCAGTGCCAGCGCCTCGGAGTAGAGCGCCGCATAGCCCATGGCGATGAAGTTGTTGATCAGCTTCATCTTGTGGCCTGCTCCCACCTCGCCAACGTGGCGAACCGCCTTGGCCCATGTCAGGCAAACAGGCTCCAGCTTCGCAAATGTGGCCGCGTCGCCACCGATCATGGCGGAAAGCTCGCCCGCCTCTGCATTGGCTGGGGTGCCGCCTAGCGGCGCATCGCAGAACGTGATGCCGACCTCCGCAAGATCAGCCGCCAGCGCGATGGTCGAAACAGGATTGGCCGTCGAGCAATCAGCGATGATCAGGCCCTTGTGCCCGCCAGCCTTCAGCCCCTGCGGACCACGCACCAGCTTCTCCACCACGGTTGAATCCGTGACGCAGAGAAACACCACATCAGATGCCGTAGCGACCTCTGCGGGCGTCGCCACCTCGCTGGCGCCGCGCTTGACCAGATCATCCACCGGCGCGCGATTGCGGTTGCCCATGATGGTCAGCTTGTGGCCCTTGTCCACAATGTTCTTGGCCATTCCATGACCCATGAGGCCGACGCCGATGAAGCCGATGCGGAGTTTTGTCATTGGATTTTCCTTCTCAACATTGCGTCATTGCGAGCTCAGCGAAGCGATCCAGTCTCGCCGCCCCACCATTCTGGACTGCTTCGCTGCGCACGCAATGATGTGTCTAACACGTCCCGTTCAACGCACGGTATGCCCTGATCACCTGGCTGTCATCCGCCTTGCCGTGCCCTGCCCCACTGGCGGCAATGAACATCTGATGGGCTGCGGCGGCAAGCGGCAGCGCCGTGTGCGCAGCCCGGCCAGCATCCATGACGATGCCGAGATCCTTGACGAAAATGTCGACCGCGCTGGTGACGGCTGGCTCGTCTTCCAGCATGCGCGGGCCGCGATTGGCCAGCATCCAGCTACCAGCAGCGGACTGGGTCAGGATGTCCAGCATCAAAGACGTGTCGACCCCGGCTTTCTCCGCCAGTGCGAAGGCTTCCGCCGCAACCGCAATATGCACGCCGCACAGAAGCTGGTTGACAGTTTTCACCGTGGCGCCCTGCCCTGCCGTCTCGCCGACATGGAACAGGCGTGAGCCCATGGTCGCAAGAACATCCCTGGCCTTGTCGAACACCGCCTGCGGCGCAGCGGCCATCACCGTCAGTGTTCCGGCTTCAGCCCCAACGACGCCACCGGACACGGGTGCGTCGATGAAATGTCGCCCGGTGGCCATCACTTTCTCGGCCATTGCGGCCACCCGCGCTGGCGGGCAGGTCGCCATCAGGATCACGGCTGCATCAGGTTTCAATGCCGACAGGGCATCAGCGCCAAACAGGACCGCGTCGGCCTGATCGGCGTTCACCACCATGAGCACAAGTTGATCGGCATCAACACACGCGTCGCGCGCCGAAGCAGCAGTGTGCCCGCCGAGCGAGGCGAGTTCAGCAAGGGCAGCC
>JANMIB010000422.1:0-2472 GCA_031375605.1 Allobosea sp.
CCAACGATAAAGGCTGTAGCTGTAATCGCAATCAGAAGCTTGTGCATGCGTCTATCTCCCTTGAATGAATGGCGATTCGGACTTATTGCCTCACGGCAGTTGCCAAACGCGATGACGTGCGCGGCGGTTGACGCGACGTTCGTCCAAGCGCGGTCGCTTCGAAATCACAATATTTTCCTGGCGCGAGGCCCCCAATATGGAATGGCCCGATCGCGTGCCGGATCAAACGTAGCGTCGGCCACCCGCATTTGGCCGTCATACGCCTGATTTGCCGATTTTTGCCCTCGCTTATCCGGATCTCGACCCAGGTAGTGGGAATGGCCTTGCGCACTCGAATCGGTGGTGAACGCGGCCAAAGCCCTGCTGGCTCATCAATTACGTATGCTTTGCAGGGTTGGGTGACGAAATCGCCCAAGTCGACGCCGGCGGTGAGGCGTCGCAGTGCCTGTGTGTCGGGCGCACCCTCGACTTGTACCCAATAGCACTTTTCGAGTTTATGCCTCGGGTCGGCGATGCGGTGTTGCAACGCTCCATCCGCGGTCAGCAGCAATAGGCCTTCGCTGTCGGTGTCCAGCCGTCCGGCCGGGTAAACGTCGGGAATCGTGACATAGTCCGCCAGTGTCGGGTGGTCCTTGTGGGGCGAAAACTGGCAGATCACACCATACGGTTTGTTCAGTCCGATCAAGCGAGAGTTCATCAATGGATATTCCGATGCTTGTCGGGCAAGCCCCAGCCAAACGCTCGTTCTCCGGGCAGCCGCCCGATGGCGATGTTGCGCCGCTTAGCCTGCCTGGATGTTCGAGACCTGCTTGGTTTTTGCCTCTGGATCACGTCGACCTGAACCTTCTGGTTTTGCTTGAGAGACTTGAATCCTGGCATGTTGATTGCTGAGAAATGTGCTGACAAGCCTTCGCTGCCGTCGTCGGGGGCGATCAAGCCATATCCTCTTGCGTCGTCAAACCATTTCACCGTCCCAGTAGCCATCCGAGCACCTCATGAAATCTCGCTCAGCCGCGCTTGCCATTGTTCAATGCCGAGGCATGCCAGGCCCGCACAGGAATTCGGAGCATGCACTCGGCGTCGATTCTGGGACAATTCCCAGGCGCTGGAACGGCTTTCCCGCGTTTTTGGCACCTCACAAACCAAACCAATTGCGTTTTAGGGCGTCCAATGCGGGAAGTCAAGCGGCTTAAAGCATTGGACTACGCTTGTAGCAGGTTGTTGTATTTTTCAGCTTGTGGCTGTTTGAAAACCCGGGTTGGCGCCCCATTTACCCCATTATCCCGGTTGCGGAACAGATGCGGATGGATACAATTTCAACATGGCAAACAAGTTTGATTCGGACGGCGGCACAGTCCTTGAACAACAGAAGCAGCAGGTCAAGCCGCCGCCGATGTACAAGGTACTCCTGCTCAATGATGACTACACCCCGATGGAGTTCGTAGTCAGCACCATCCAGCAATTTTTCAACAAGAGCCGTGAACAGGCTACCCAGATCATGCTCAAGGTTCACCGCGAAGGCATGGCGGTATGTGGGATCTATCCCAAGGATATGGCCGGCACCAAGGTGGATCTGGTGACTCAGCATGCGCGCGCGCATCAGCACCCGCTTCAGTGCACAATGGAAGAAACGGACTGACCGTTCTGACAAAGCGCCACAAATTTTTGGGCGCCTCAAAAAGGTTTTGGTGTAGAGTTTGTTTACATGCCGGATACTCTGGCAATTAAGGCGAAAAATGATTGCGCAAGAGTTGGAAGTCAGTCTGCACATGGCGTTTGTCGAAGCGCGGCAAAAGCGGCATGAGTTCATCACCGTTGAACATTTGCGTCTGGCCCTCCTGGACAACCCGACCGCGGCCGAAGTGATGCGCGCGGTGGGCGCCAATATCGATGACCTGCGCAAGAATCTAGGCCAGTTCATCGGGGAGCACACACCCACGGTGGCCGGCACCGAGGATGTGGACACCCAGCCAACCCTGGGCTTCCAACGCGTGATCCAGCGCGCCATCATGCATGTGCAATCCTCGTCGAATGGCAAGAAGGAGGTCACCGGCGCCAATGTGCTGGTGGCGATCTTCGGCGAAAAGGATTCGCACGCTGTGTATTACCTGCACCAGCAGGGAATCACCAGGCTGGATGTAGTCAATTACATCTCCCATGGCATCACCAAGCAGCCACCGGAAAAGGAAAAGGCCGGCGCCGACAAGGCCGAGAACCAGGAAGACGAGCAGGAAAGCTATGGCAAGCATAGCCCGCTGGAGCAATACACGCAGAATCTGAACAAATCGGCAGCCGAGGGCAAGATCGACCCGCTGATCGGGCGTGCGCTGGAACTTGAGCGGGTAATACAGACACTGTGCCGGCGCCGCAAGAACAACCCCCTGCTGGTGGGCGAGGCGGGCGTGGGAAAAACCGCGATCGCCGAGGGTCTCGCCAAGCTCATAGTCGAAGGCGAAGTACCGGAAATCCTCA
>JANMIB010000449.1:0-8803 GCA_031375605.1 Allobosea sp.
AACCAGACCTGCGTGGCCTCGGCGAGCGTGGGCGGCGGAGCAAGCCCCGCCTCATGTCCCATTTTGCTGTCGGCTTGAAGGTCTGCACTCATGACAAGGGTGCCTTCACTGGCTTTTGCGCGGGCCAGTTATGTGTTTCCCCGGTCGCGTCCGAACACCAGCGGTAGAGCGCATCATAGACCAGCATGCCGGCCTCAAGCTGTGCGAGATCATCGCTGAACATGCGCGACAGGCCCAGCGAGATCGCCAGCAACCCCGCAGCCTCGGGTGCCAGATCAAGCTGCGCCGTGTCAGCCCCGCGCACGATGGCGGCCAGACGGTTGAGTGGCTCGGATGTCAGGCCGAACTCGTTGATCATCACATCAAGCGTGCAAAGCTCACCACGATGGCTCCAGAACTGGTCTTCGCCATCGATGTCGAACGATGTCGCGCCGAAGCGCTCCGCCACACCGCGCACCGCCGGCGGCGAGACAAACAGGAACACGGCTCGAGGATCAATGAAACGGCGGATCAGCCACGGGCAGGCGATGCGGTCGATCTTCGGGCGTGACCGTGTCACCCAGAGCGTTGCACCCTCTCCGTTGCGCGGCGGCATCCGGGCCGTCACCACCATCGGCAGGCCGGCATTGGCCCAGGCCAGCACGCCGCCTTCGAGGTTGCGCGCCTGTGCGCCGGCATGCCTGAGCCAGGCGGCCACGCCTTCACTGAGTTTCAGCCCCTTGTGACAGATCACGATGACGTCGCGACCGGCCAGTTCAGCAACGAAGTCAGCCGCCCAGTCTGCAACATCCTTATGCGACTTGCGGATAGCGCCGGGAATGAGCCTGGGATCGCAGGCAAAATCCTCAGCGGTGCAGACGTCGATCAGCACAGGACTGTCAGGACGTCCGATGAGGCGGGACAGTTTTTCGATGGATATGACAGTGTTCGACGACATGGAGATGCGCCCTTTGTTCGGTTGGTGAACGGGACGCGATGCTTGGGCTGTCGCCTGATGGGGAGATCGCAAACCCCATCTATTATTGGTAGAGGACCAGATGCGGCCCTGTCAATCTGGGTATTTACAGCGATTTTCGCATGGCCGAACAAATCCAACGGCTGCGACATGCGTTTTTCGCAAGCAACTGATCCGGCACAGCGTTAGGCAAATCGCAGATCGCGCGATAGCCTTCGATATACGGTTGATCTGGAGCCGCTGTGACCCCACCCGCCATCAAACCCTCGATCAAGAACGCAGCCGACGCGGATATGGCCGGTCAGAATCATGAGCGCCAGAGTCTCGCCAGCCAGGATCTCGCCAGCCAGAATCTCGCCAACAACGATCTGGCCAGCCAGGATCTCGCCAGCAATGATCTCGCCCGAAAGGAAAGGCTGATCGGAATCGGACTGATGTGTGCCGCACTGGCGACATTCTCGGTGCTGGACGCCAGCGCCAAATGGGCCTCGCAGTTCATGCACCCGATGCAGGCCGTCTGGTCACGCTACATCGTCAGCGTGATCATCGTCACGGCCTTGATCTCGCCCTTTGCACGGCCCGCGGCCTACAAAACCCGCGCGCCGGGCCTGCAGGCTGCCCGGTCGGTGATGTTGCTCATGTCCACCGCCCTGAACTTCGTCGCGCTGCAATACCTGCAGCTCGCCGAAACGATCTCCATCGTTTTCGCGACACCTTTGGTGATCGCCAGCCTGTCCGGCCCGTTTCTGGGCGAGTGGCCAGGCCCGCGCCGCATGATCGCGATCGGCGTGGGCTTCCTTGGTGTTCTGGTGGTGATGCGGCCCGGAGCCGGTGCCCTGCATCCTGCAGCCTTCCTATGTGTCATCGGCGTGTTCTGCTACGCGTTCTACAACCTGCTGACACGCAAGCTGGCGAGCCTTGATTCCAGCGAGACGACCATGGTGTTCTCCGGCGCGGCGGGCGTCCTGCTGGTCACGCCGCTGATGCCCTTCCTGTGGATCACACCGCCTGGCTGGCAGGTCTGGTGCGTGATGCTGCTGATGGGGGCCTGCGGTGCTTTCGGACACTGGCTCATCATCGGTGCCCACAGGCGCGCGCCAGCCAACGTGCTCGCGCCTTTCATCTACAGCCAGCTGATCTGGATGTTCGTGCTCGGCTGGCTTGTGTTCGACCAATGGCCTGATCACTGGACGCTGACCGGCAGCATGATCGTCGTTTCGTCGGGGCTTTATCTGCTTTACCGGGAACGCGTGCGCGGGGCCGACATCAACCGTGTGGCCTGATGGCGATGCGAGCACAACCAGCTGCGCGTAACGAAATGACCGAAAATCCTGCCCAAACAGGCATGATGTTGTTTTTCAAACGATCAGATTGCCCAAATCAGATCATTTTCGATAAAATCTGAAACACCCCCTTGCATTTGCTGCAACGCACTATAAATTGTGCATTGCAAGACAACGCCTCGCGTTGTCCTGCTTGCCCTCCTTGGGCGTTTCCTCCCTAGACTTGGGCCGCACCGTCAAACGTGCGGCCTTTTTTTGTCTTGCGCCGAAAGCTCATTCTGCGGCGGCGGGGAAGCTCATCAGCCCGCTTGTCCAGGCGCTGAACATGGCGGCAAGGCCCTGGCTGAGGGCATCATGGATGTCGCCAAACCCTTCCGAAGGAGCAATCGATGTCTCGTCCATGTAAAGCCCGCGGTTGATCTCGATCTGGAGCGCGTGAATCTGTGTCCGGGGCTGGCCATAGTGCTCGGTGATGTATCCCCCCGCATAGGGCCTGTTGCGGCTGACGCTGAAACCGGCACTGCGCAGGGCCTCTTCGGCATGATCGACGATGCCGAGCGCGGCGCTGGTGCCAAACCTGTCGCCCAGGATGATGTCGGGCCGGCCAGCGCCTTCGCGCTCCAGCCCAGTGGAAGGCATCGAGTGCAGGTCAACATGCACGCACAGCCCGAACCGCATGCGGGTTCTGGCAATCAACCCCCGGAGCGCGGCGTGATAAGGCTTGTAGAGCGTCTCGATCCGGTTGAGCGCCTCGGATGCCGGAATACGGCGCGGATAGATGTCCTGCCCGTCACCCACGATGCGCGGAATGGTGCCAAGTCCACCTGCCACACGCATCGAGCGGGTGTTGACGAAGGGCGGCAACCTGCCCTCGAACATGCGGGGATCAAGCTCGTAGGGCTCGCGATTGGCATCAAGATAAGCGCGCGGAAACTGCGCGATCAGCAGCGGCACGCCCAGATCCGGCACCTTGCCTGCCAGAAGGTCTACGAAGGCGTCCTCCGAACGCCGGAGCGCCTGCGGCGACAGGCGTGCCTGCTCGATGAAGCTGCGCGGATACTGCCGGCCGGCATGTGGCACGCCCACGACAGCGGGAATGACCTGCAGCACTGGCTCCCGAACGAGGAAGGGCGTCGTGATCGTCTCGACGATGTCGATGGCCGGAACCGGATCTGAGACGCAGGATTTCATCGTTGCATCGAACCATGCACCGCACTGTGCTGGCAAGACCTGAATGATGCGAGCTGAATGATGCGACCTGAATGGCACAACAGGAATTTGCGGACCACATGGCGAAAAGCCATCGTGTTCACCCCATCTTTACATCAGTGCGCGCTAATGCCTCTCATGATTTGGCCAAGGTTGGCGGACATGCGCAGTGTCCACACCCGAAATACGAGAAGCATGACCACGATGACCAAGATTCTGCTCGCTGAAGATGACAACGACATGCGCCGCTTCCTCGTGAAGGCGCTGCAGAATGCCGGCTATGATGTGGCCTCGTTCGACAATGGCCTTTCCGCCTACAATCGTCTGCGCGAAGAGCCGTTCGAACTGCTGCTGACCGACATCGTAATGCCGGAGATGGACGGCATCGAACTCGCCCGCCGTGCGACGGAACTCGACCCTGACATGAAGGTCATGTTCATCACGGGCTTTGCGGCGGTGGCGCTCAATCCTGATTCCAATGCCCCCAAAGATGCGAAAGTCTTGTCCAAACCCTTCCACTTGCGTGATCTCGTCAACGAGGTCGAAAAACTGATCAAGGCGGCATAGAGCATCATCATCGAGAGCATTGCCTGCGCACAAAACCGGCACCACCCCTATGCGCAATGCTTCTGAACCATTCTCAGCTATCGAAGCCGTCAAGGCTTGCGCACCCCAAAGCGATTGGCTATAGCCCTCGCACCGCAGCGGTGTTCTTCACCACTCCCAGGATTGGGCGCGTAGCTCAGCGGTAGAGCACTACGTTGACATCGTAGGGGTCACAGGTTCGATCCCTGTCGCGCCCACCATTCCTTCACCGGGGAGCCATGGCACCATGGTCAGCTGATCGGGATGACACATCGCCGTGTGCTGGTGACAGGGGGTGCGGGCTTCATCGGTTCGGCTGTGTGCCGCCATCTGGTCAGCCTCGGGCATGATGTGCTCAATGTGGATGCGCTGACCTATGCGGGCAACCTTGCCTCGCTGACAACCATTGCAGACCATCCGGGATATTGCTTCGTGCGCGCCGACATCCGCGATGCGGATGCCATCATGGCCTGTTTCAAGAATTTCCGCCCGGATTCTGTCATGCACCTTGCGGCAGAAACCCATGTTGACCGCTCGATCAGCAGCCCGCGCGGTTTCATCGAGACGAATGTCCACGGCACGTTCTGCATGCTGGAGGCCGCGCGCGAGTGGTGGGCGTCGCGGCCTGCCGGGGAGCGCGCCCGCTTCAGGTTCCTGCATGTCTCGACAGACGAGGTCTATGGCTCACTCGGTGATAGCGGACTGTTCAGCGAGACGACACCCTATGATCCCAGCTCGCCCTATTCGGCCTCGAAGGCTGCAGCCGACCATCTGGTTCTGGCTTGGGCACGAACTTATGGCTTGCCCACGCTCGTCTCGAACTGCTCCAACAATTATGGCCCGTTTCATTTTCCTGAAAAGCTCATCCCGCTCACGATCCTGAATGCGCTCCATGGCAAGCCGTTGCCTGTCTATGGCACCGGCGCGAATGTGCGCGACTGGCTGCATGTCGAGGACCACGCCGACGCGCTGCTCATGATCCTCGAACGCGGCGAACCTGGACAGACCTATGCGGTCGGGGCGCGCAACGAGCGCTCCAACATCGCCGTGGTGACATCCATCTGCGCTGCTCTCGACAGGCTGAGACCGGGCAACGCGCCTCATGCAAGGCACATCGCCTATGTCGAGGACAGGCCCGGCCACGACCTCAGATACGCGATCGACGCCACGAAACTGGAGACCCAGCTCGGCTGGAAGGCCCGGCACACGTTTGAAACAGGCGTTGAGCAGACCGTGCAATGGTATCTGGACAACGAATGGTGGTGGCGTCCGCTGCGGGACAAGGTCTACGCTGGCGAACGGCTTGGCATCATCGGGGGAACAGCTGCATGAAAGGCATCATCCTCGCTGGCGGCAGCGGCACGCGGCTGCATCCTGTCACACTCGCGGTCTCCAAGCAGCTCCTGCCTGTCTATGACAAGCCGATGATCTACTATCCGCTGTCTGTCCTGATGCTGGCCGGCATCCGCGATGTCCTCATCATCTCGACACCTGAGGATCTGCCCCTGTTCAGGCGGCTTCTGGGCACAGGCGAACGGTGGGGGATGCGCTTTGTCTATGCCGAACAGCCGGTGCCCAAGGGCATCGCACAGGCGTTTGTCATCGGTGCGGATTTCATCGGCGATGACCAGGTCATGCTGGTTCTGGGCGACAACATCTTCTACGGTGCGGGCTTGACGACCATGCTTGAAAGCGCCGTGCAGCGCACGAGCGGCGCCAGCGTGTTCGCCTATCATGTGCCAGATGCCGAGCGATATGGCGTTGTCACCTTCGGCAGCGACGGGCGCGCCGGATCCATCGCTGAAAAACCTCTCAAGCCGCTGTCGAAATGGGCTGTCACGGGCCTTTATGTCTACGACAACGACGTGATCGCGATTGCAAGGACGCTCAAGCCTTCGCAGCGCGGCGAATACGAGATCACGGATGTGAACCGGCATTATATGGAGCGCGGCGTGCTCAACGTGGAGCGCATGGGGCGCGGGTTTGCCTGGCTGGACACCGGCACGCCCGATTCCCTCGCCGACGCGTCAAGCTTCGTGCGCACCATCGAAACCCGTCAGGGCACGAAAATCTGCTGCCCCGAGGAGATTGCCTTCGAGCGCGGCTTCATCGACCGGGCGCAGCTTGTGATGCTGGCGGGAGAACTGGGCAAGAGCCCTTATGGCCGCTACCTGCAGGCCATCGCCGATCAATCCGGCGCATGAAGATGGCATCATGAAATTCAAGCGTTTCGAGATTTCAGGGCCGGTGCTGATCGAACCGGACCGCATGACAGATGAACGGGGCTTCTTCCTCGAAACCTTCCGGCTGGATCTGTTCGTCGCGGAGGTTGGCCCCGTGGCCTTCGTGCAGGACAATCACTCCCGCACCCATGCCAAAGGCACCGTGCGCGGCCTACATCACCAGCTGGCCCCGCGCGCGCAGGGCAAGCTGGTCAGGGTCGGACGTGGTGCGATCCTCGACGTTGCCGTCGACATCAGGCCGCAATCGCTCACGTTTGGTCGGCATGTCGCTGTGGAACTGTCAGAGCGCAACAACCTGCAACTGTGGGTTCCGCCCGGTTTTCTGCATGGTTTCTGCACACTGACAGATGATGTGGACGTGCTTTACCGCGTGACCGATCATTACAGCCCGGCGCATGACAGGTCCGTCCGCTGGAACGACCCTGATCTTGACATCGCATGGCCGGTTCCAGCGGAAGCTGCCATGCTGTCGGCCAAGGACCGCGACGCACCGATGTTCGCGGATGTCAGTCACATCCTGAGAGGCGACGCTTGAATAACAGTCATTCACGCGTCGTCAGGTGGCAGCCCAGAGCTGACCACCCGTCATCGGGTGCGGCACACCTGTCGTGGACGGCAGGCTGAGCGGGAGCCCGAGCTTGGAACGCACCGCCAGATAGCCAAAGCACTCTGCCTCGACAAAATCACCGTTCCAGCCTTCATCCTCAACCGGGTCGACAGGCACGCCCAGCTTGCGGGCAAGTCCCGCCATGAAGGTCCGGTTGTGCCTGCCACCGCCCGCCACGAGCCAGCGCGATGGCGCTCCCGGCACATGCCTGAGTGCTGCGGCAGTGGCCTCGATGGTGAAGGCCGCCAGCGTCGCCACGGCATCATGATCCGGCAGGGCGCCGACAATCTTCGCCCGTGCATGGAAGTCCTGCCGGTCGAGCGACTTTGGCGCGGGCGCCGCAAAGAAAGGATTGTCCATGAGTTGCGCCAGAATGTCTTGGTCCACCTTGCCTTGCGCCGCGATCAAGCCGCCATCGTCATAGGGCTTGCCGAAGCGGGCCATGACCAGATCGTCGATCAGCGCCGAGGCAGGGCCTGTGTCGAAGGCGACGATGGCATCCTCCCCGATATAGGTGACATTGCCCACACCGCCCAGGTTGAGCACCATCACGGGTTTGGGCAGGCGCGCGGCCAGGGCGGCATGATACAGCGGCACGAGCGGCGCGCCATGACCTCCACTCGCCACATCAGCCTGCCGGAAGGCATCGACAACGGGGATGCCGAGCGCAAGGGCCATCACCTTGCCTTGTCCAAGCTGGCGGGTGAAGCGTCGTTCAGGGCGGTGATAGACCGTCTGCCCGTGCAGGCCGATCAGATCCACGCTTTCCAGCGCAATCCCCTCATCGGCCATGTAATTGGCAATGGCTTTGGTGAAAGCCTCGGTGACGCGCAGATCGAGCGCCGTCAGGGGGTCTCTTTCCGCAATGCCGGGATCAGCCAGGAGTGCCAGAAGGTCGCTCCGCAGGTCGAGCGGATAGGGCAAGGTGCGGCCTGGGCCAGTTTCGACCACCGCGCAGCCATCCGTCCTGACAAGCGCCACGTCGATGCCATCCATCGACGTGCCGCTGATGGCACCGATGGCCGTTGTCAGCCGCTGGCTCATGTTTGTTCTCGTGCTTGGCGCCCGCATCTTGCTGACGGGGCTTGGCAAATGGGTCTGGGATTCAGGATCTAGTTCGTGACCATTCAGGTTGCAACCATCGATCCGATGCCCCGGAGAGCCGCCCTTCGCTCAGCGAGCAGCCCCAGCACTGGCCGCAACAGCCTCGCGAGATCGGTCAATGAAAATGCTGCACTGCAAAATCGTGATCGTGCGCAGGGTGACAAAACGTGCTGACAACGCCATTGTAATGTCATGCAGGTGCCATACGTGCCTCACATCGTCTTCCATGGCAGTGATGCATGGCCGCGATCATTGTGTCAGGATTGTCCGATATGTCTCATCACGTCACACGGCGCTCGGCGCTGGCCCTCGCTGTTCTCATGCTGTCAGGCAGTGCTGCCTTTGCCCAGGGCGCACCACCCGCGCCAACCGTGATGGTTGCCTCGCCGCTGGCGAAAAAGGTTGCGCAATGGGATGAATATACCGGGCGCTTCGAGGCGCGCGAGCAGGTCGAGGTCCGGGCGCGCGTGTCGGGTTTCGTCGAACAGATCCATTTCCGCGATGGCCAGATCATCAAGCGTGGCGACCTGCTCTTCACCATCGACCAGCGCCCTTACGCATTGACGGTGGAGGCCTTGCGCGCCGAGGTCGCCCGCACGAAAGCGCAGGTCTCGCTGGCCGAAAACGAGGTGGAGCGTGCCGATGCCCTGACCCGCAACCAGACCATCGGCGCGTTCCACCTCGTTTTCCGCCAGCGAAACCTGCGCCCTGGTGCGGGCAACCTCGGCGCGGGAGGCCTCCACCGTCAGTGCGTAAGGCCGCTGGTCGATGGTGAACAGCAGATCGCCACGCTTGATGATCTGGCCGTCGCGGAAAT
>JANMIB010000131.1:0-6421 GCA_031375605.1 Allobosea sp.
AGGCCGGGCGAGGTCTACCGGCAGGTGACGGAGTATCGCTTTGGGTGAAGAAGATGACGAACTTCGTGACATTTCAAAACAAGAAGCATGCCGACGGGTTTTGCATCTTGCTATACGGCTTCAAATTCGAGGTGAAGATCCGCTGGCGGCACACTTGTTATGCCAATCCGCCGAGAAGGTTCTATCGGATTTGCATAAACGTAAATTTGGAAAACATTCATATGAATTGTTTTTTAAGTCAAACTTGAACAAATATCAGAAAGATAAATTCTTCAAAGATATAAGAAGTAATTATAATTTCTTGAAGCATGCTGACAATAATATTGACAAAGCAGTTAAAGAACGAGATTTTTTATTAATGAACGAATTATGCATTTTTTCATGTTGCTTTTTTTACTCTAAAATATTTATTTCGAGTTCTTGTCACATGTTCTATTTTCAAAGAATGGTTGGTCAGATTCATCCAGATATGTTTGACTGGAAATCAGTCTATGAACGACATCCTGAATTGCAGTTGGGATCAGAAGTAGCACTGAATTTAATAGCAGAAAGAGGCCGTGGAATTGCTTATGCTGCGTTTAACGAGGCTTTAAAAAAAGATGGTCCTTTAAAACAAGAAGAGGACGCTGATAAAATATCAACGACCAAGGCGTTGCGCTGGTAACATACGAACCTTTCATTGTTTATCTAAATCAGCGGACGCGTCGAACACCTTGTTACTACTCTTGGAACCGATGCAGAAGCACTGCGTTTCATACAACCAAATAGTATCGCTTTGGTGCCTGAAGTCCGTCTTGCACCCAGCCTCAGATGAGGCTATATCTTGTCTCAACTGAGAAGGAGAGGCAGGCCATGAATGCGATGACATCCGCGCGTGAGGTTGCCGGCGTGCTTGGCATTGTCGGCAAGGCCAAATCCTACACAGCACTTGATCTGGACGATGCGGTGCGCCGCGGGCTGCATGTCGACACGCTGGACCGTGTGGTGCGGCTCCTGTCGCCTGATGACCTGGGTTTGCGCCATCTGATGGTGCCGAAAGCGACGCTGGCGCGGCGGGCCAAATCACCGGAAGGCCGGCTCTCGCCAGAAGAAAGCGACCGCGTGGTGCGGCTGGCCCGCATCTGGCGCATGGCGCTGGACTGCTGGAAAGACGAGGCCGCGGCGCGGGAGTTCCTCACCCGCAGGCACATGCTGCTGAACGGGCGCACGCCGCTGGATGTCGCCACGGGCAGCGAAACAGGGGCGGGTGAGGTCGAGCGCATCATCGGCAGGCTGGTGCATGGCATCGCCGTCTGAGCGGATGCCGCCACAGGTCACTGACAAGACGTTGACCGCATGGCGCATTGGCGATCCGAACGGGCGTTATCCAATTTTCGATGCACGCGGATCGGTGATGTTTCCGGGCCGCTGGAATGATGCGGAAACGCCGGTCATCTATGCCAGCGAGAATTATTCGACCGCGATGCTGGAAAAGCTGGTCCATAACTCCGGTGTCGTGCCGCCAAACCAGCACGTCATCCAGATCACGCTGCCGCGCGGCATCAGCTTCGAGATCGTCACAAAGGACACGCTTCCCGGTTGGGCCAGCGAGGACGCCGTGCAGAGCAGCGCCTTCGGGGCTGCATGGGCACAGCAAAAGCGCTCACTTGTGTTGATCGTGCCGAGCGTGGTCGCCCGCATGGAGCGCAATATCATCATCAACCCGGCGCATTCGGAATTCCGCCTGGTCGAAGTCGGGCTGCCGGAGCCGATCTGGTGGGACAAGCGGCTGTTCCGTTAAGTGCGGTCGCGGATCACTCCGCCGCTTGCAGCCTCCCATGCGTCGCGGGTGGCAGAGGCTTCCCGTCCAGCCTGTAAAGGCCAACCGCCTCGTCCACGATCACGCACAGTTCGTTGAAGACTGCGCGTTCATCATCGCCATGGCAGCCGCCGTCAATCAAGCCAGGCGCGCTGCCCACATAGCAGCCGTCCTCGTCCGACCAACTGACGATCTTGGCGTAGCGCGCGCTATCTTTCATGCTGATGTTCACTTGCCTATATCCTTCAAAGCCTGCGCCACGGCCTTGATCTGGTAAGGCTTGGCATCATCACCATGCTTACCAGATATCGTGATGGGGCGCGACAGCCTTGGATGGGTGAAGTTGCGGTGGCTGCCCTTGCCGCCGCGATCAGCGCAACCAGCCTCGACAAGTTCGTTGATCAACTCACGGATTTTCGGGGGCATCTCACCCCTTCACCCCGCCCGAGGTCAGCCCGCCCACCACGCGCTCCTGGAAGATGGCGATGATGATGCAGATCGGCACGATGGCGATGATCAGCGCGGCCGAGATGATCGGCCATGGGAACGAGAATTCGCCCTGATAGAGCGTGATCCCGACCGGCAGCGTGCGGCTGGCCACACGCGGTGCCAGTGTCAGCGCAAGCAGGAACTCATCCCACGCGTTGACGAAGGCGAGGATGCCGGCGGTGAACACGCCCGGCGCCGTCAGCGGGATCACCACATGCCACAGCGCACCGAGTCGCGAGCAGCCGTCGATCATCGCGGCATTCTCCAGATCGCGCGGGATGTCCTGGAAGAACGAGATCAGCACCAGTGTGCACACCGGCATGGACAGCACGGCATAGGGGAAGATCAGCGCCCACCAGGTGTTGAGCAGGCTCAGGTCGCGCATCACCGAGAACAGCGGCACCATCAGCGAGATCAGCGGGAACATCGCCACCGCCAGCAGCACCGACAAGATGACGTTGGGGGCCGGGATGCGCAGGCGAACCAGCGCGTAGGCGGCCAGCGCGGAGACCGTGACACACAGGATGGTCGACAGCACGGCCACGACCACCGAGTTCCACATGAACAGGAAGATCGGCTGGTCGACGAGCACACGATGATAATTGGCCAGCGTCGGCGCGGCGGGCCAGATGGTGATCGGCAGCCGCATCAGTTCGCTCTCGGTCTTCAGCGAGGTGAACAGGATCCACAGCGCCGGAAAGAAGCCGTTGATGGCGACAACGGCACCGGCAATGAGCGTCATCTTCTTCGAGGAGGGGAATTTCATCATTGTGCCACTCATGACCGATCCCCTTTTTGTCCGCCGGTGTCATCCCCGGCGCGCCAAAGGCGCGGGAAGGGGATCCACTGCACGATCATAGGCATGGATTCCCTTCCCCTTCGCTGCGCTCCGGCCGGGAATGACACTGGTTTGGTCATCATCAATGCCTCCCGCCGCTGGGGTCGCGCCGTGTGTGGCGCAGGTAGATCGAGGTGAGGATGGCGGAGACGATGAACATCAGCACCGCCAGCGTCGAGCCGTAGCCGAAATCCAGTGAGTCGATCGTGGTCTTGTGGATATACATCGCCAGCGTCTCGGTGGCGTTGCCCGGCCCGCCATCTGTCATGGCCTTGGGGATGTCGAAGGTCTGGATGGCTGTGATGGTGCGGAAGATCAGCGCCACGATGATCGCGGGCTTGAGCATCGGCAGCGTGATTTCCTTGAACTGGTTCCACTTCGACGCGCCGTCCACCTCCGCCGCCTCATAGAGCGATTTGGGGATGGTCTGCAGCCCGGCCAGCAGCACCAGCGCCGCGAAGCTCGATGTCTTCCAGATGATCGCGACGCAGATCGCGAAGAAGGCAGGGCCTTCCTGTGTCAGCCAGTTGACGGGGGACAACCCCAGCATCAGCAGCACGTTGTTGACCAGCCCCTGCTGGAACTCGAAGAACCAGCGGAAGATCAGCCCCGCGAACACCAGAGGCAGCGCCCATGGCAGCAGGAGGCCAAGCCGCACAGGCCACTTCACCTTGAAGGGCTGGTTGGCCAGCAACGCCAAGCCCAGCCCCAGCGCCACTGCGCCCGGCACGGTCACGATGATGTAGAGCGCGGTATGCCAGGTGGCTTCCCACAGGCGGTGATCACCCAGAGCGGTGACATAATTGTCAAAGCCGATCCAGGGTTTCGCCAGCCATGGCTCGGTCAGCTTGTTCTCGCTGAACGAGGTGCGGATCAGCGTGTAGATCGGATACAGCACCACCCCCGCCAGAAGCAGGAAAGCCGGTGCAAGCAGCGCAATCCCGAGTCGGCGCTCGTCGCGTTCAAGGGAGGAGAGTTTCGTGGTCATGGGCTTCCCTCTCCCTCGGTCCCTCTCCCTGAACGGGAGAGGGAGGACGCTAGTTGGTTTTTGTTGGGTGCAACATTTAGCGTGTTGGCCCTCTCCCGCCCAGGGAGAGGGTGGCGCGGCACAGCCGTGACGGGAGAGGGCAACTGCTTCACCCCGTCACGTGATGACCTCACCTGATCACAGCCGCCAGATCACGTGTCATGTCCGCATGGGCCGTGTCGGCGGTTTTCGCACCGGCAAGAAAGGCGTTCATGTTGGTGCGGATGATTTCCGACACGCGCGGATAGGAGGGCGAGACGGGCCTTGAGCGGGCGGTCTGCACCACCGGCAGCGCCTGCGCGAACCATGGGTTTGCTTTCAGCACCTCCGGATCGGTGTAGGTCTCGGCAAAGACCGGCAGGTGCGAGGCGGCGATGGCCTGCATCTTGGCAACCTCCGGCGAGGACAGATACATCGTCAGGTCGAAGGCAGCCTTCTTGTTCTTGGAGAAGCTGGACACCGCGAGTTGCCAGCCGCCGATGCAGGTGGAGGCTTTGTCTGCGGTGAAGCCCGGCAGCGGGATCACGCCGACCTTGTCCTTGACGAGGCTGTCTGCATCGTTCTGCGAGCGCTGCCAGACATAGCCCCAGGTCATGCCGAACAGCAGATTGCCCGCTTGGAAATTCTGGCGGATGCGGTCCGTCGGGATTTCGGCAAGGCTGGACGGCGTGACGTTCGCGGCCTTGAGGTCGGCCCAGAGCTGGAACGGACGCTTCGATTCCGCCGTGTTCATGTTGAGCTTGCCAGCCGCATCGGTCAGCGAGCCGCCTGCGCCCCACATCGGCACGAGATAGGTGCAGACAGTGCCTTCGATCGGCGCACCTGCGGTCTGGAAGCCCGAAAGGTTCGGATTGCCTTCCGCTCCCTGGATTTTCACAGCCGCTGCCTGCAATTCGGCCCAGGTCTTCGGTGGCTGCACACCGTGCTTTTCAAGCAGATCCTTGCGGTAGTAGAGGAACTGCGCATCGGCAAAATAGGGCAGGGCGATGACCTTGCCGCCGACGATGTTGGCTTCGCGGTAGGCGGGCAGATAGCGCGCCATGATCTTGTCCTTGTCCGCGCCCAAGAAGGCGTCCAGCGGTTCGGCCCATTGAGCGGCAGCCCATTGGGCAGGCCGGATCACGTCGATCAGGATCACGTCGAGCGCCGAGTCCTTCGAGGCAAGCACCGTGTTGAGATACTGCTGCTGCTGCTCGGAGGTGGCGCCGCCGACTTCAACCTCGATCTTCACGCCTGCGTTGCGCTTCTCGTATTCGTCAGCGATCTTGCGCATCACGTCGGGGCGCTGCTGCCCGCCTGTGAAAATGCGCAGCGTGGTCTGCGCCATCGCCAGGCTGGCTGTGCTCGCGCTGAGGGCCAAACCGAGCAAGATGCTGAGAAAAGTACGTTTTTTCATGGAAAAGTCCTCCCTTGGACGTTTTTTATGGTCAGGCCGCGAGCGCCCTGCCGGTTTCTGTATCGAACAGGTGCATCTCGGAAGCGCCCAGACACACCGTCACTGTGTCGCCGGATCTGACACCGGCCTGCGGCGGAAAACGCCCTGTCAGAGTGGAGCCGCCCACGTTGAGCAAAGCAAGTGTTTCCGCACCCAGTGGCTCAAGGATTTCGACCCGCGCATTGGTGTCAATGCCATGGGGCAGGCTGCCGGCCCCCAGCCTGACATGCTCTGGCCGGAATCCGGCATCATAGCTCTTGCCCGCGGTGAGGCCCGCACGTGCTGGCAGCACGACGCCGCTCGGCATGGTCAGCGACCTGCCATCCGCGCTCGCTGTGAGCTTTGAGAAGCTCATGGGCGGTGAGCCCATGAAGCCCGCAACGAACTTCGATGCCGGCTTGTTGTAGATCTCATCCGGCGTGGCGAATTGCTCCAGATGCCCGCTGCGCAGCACGGCGATCCTGTCGGCAAGCGTCATCGCCTCGACCTGGTCATGCGTGACATAGACAATCGAGGTGCCGAAGCGCTGGTGCAGCTTCTTGATCTCGATGCGGACCTCGGCACGAAGCTGCGCATCAAGGTTGGACAGCGGTTCGTCGAACAGGAAGACCTTGGGGCGGCGCACGATGGCGCGGCCCATGGCGACACGCTGGCGCTGTCCGCCGGACAACTGGCCGGGGCGACGATCCAGCAGATGCCCGATCTGCAGCACGTCGGACGCTTCCCTGACGAGGGCATCGATCTCGGCGGCGGGCATGCCGCGCATCTTCAGGCCGAAGCCCATGTTGTCATACACACTCTTGTGCGGATAAAGCGCGTAATCCTGGAAGACCA
>JANMIB010000528.1:0-6012 GCA_031375605.1 Allobosea sp.
GGAATGGAACGGCCAGTTTGAACGGTCGATCAAATACCGTGTTCTTTATAGAAGCATTCGTGAATTTTGGTTGGCTAGGGGTTTTTTGCTTCTCGTTTTTTGTCGGGCAATCGCTTCGCTGGTTGTGCACATCTGACGAACCAGCACTTCAAGCGCTATGGCCGGACAAAAAACGAGAAGCAAAAAACCCCTAGCCAACCAAAATTCACAAATGCTTCTATAAAGAACACGGTATTTGATCGACCGTTCAAACTGGCCGTTCCATTCCCCCACTGATAGCCATGTACAATTGCTTCGAATGGCACTCGGGCCGTTCGAAGGATCAACGCTGCAATAGGTGCGCTAGTCGCACCAAAAAGTTGTTTTGCATTGAAGGTGGTATCTAAGACCTTCAAAGAATCGGAGGCAGTAAAAATCGGTACCGCCCACAGCCTCCAAATAGTGTACTCTGCGGTAGATTTCGCTGTGTAAGTCGAATGGAAGAATTTTTTCCATTCAATTGTTGAGAGAAAGCTGAGTTTGGTGGTTGGATTAATCTGCTGTGATTGACCAGGGCTGACCTCAGGAGACCGAGGTTGGGACGGTGAGGGGAAATCCAATGCGGGCTGAGATACGTCCGTGCCAACCATAGGAGGCCCAAGCCCTCCACGGGCAAGGAAGGTGTTCAAACCAATAAGGCTACCGCATGCGATCACGATTAGTACCGCAATCTTCCAGTTTCCAATTTTTCCAATGATATTGAGATAAATAAGTGGCAACATTCCTTTTATAAATAGCGCCTTTTCTAATGATGCTTGACAGTACAATATGTATACACAAGTAAAAAACCATCTGGATTTTGTTCTGTTGAGAAAGAGGTATGCAATTATAAAAGGTGCTATGCTTGTTGTAAGCATAGCATTAATGTAAACTAATGATATTTCCCACCCTTCTCTTAATTTCGAAAGATCGGATCTTTGCAAGCTTAAATCTGACTCAGAAGCTCCTCGAAAAGCATTTAATAATGGTATGTTCTTTGCTGTATACAAAACGACAAGTCCGAACACAACAAATATTACTATACATAATTGAACTATTAGGCTCATATTTAAACGAATTTCGCCGCGAATCTTACCTATAAAGCTATCTGAAAAACGCGAATGAAACCCTAGTAGAACACTCACGCATGACAAGATTGACATGATAGTAAGTTTTTGAAAGTACGGGTCAGGTTTGACGGAAGTGTATAAAAAAAATGGCGTAGCAATATAATATATTGTTATTAAAAAGACAAAAATATACGCAGACGAATTGATATCGAAATATTGAATGATTGATTTTTTTGAAGCTTGTTGCGACAATTTGACTACCTGTGGTTGGTTGTTGTTACAAAAACTCATTATGGTCAATCTGAATAAGCCCGATTAACAATTACTTTAACACGCGCATTTTTCGCAATAAAGCATCAAATTGCTGGCGCGACCGTTTGATCTGCCTATTTTCGTAGATATGGTTTTGTATAAGCTATGCAACCACTGTTAGTCCGTTCATAAAACAGCGGCCAGCTACAAAGGTATCCTGCCCCAAAATTGAAGGCACCAAAGGTAACATGCCTTTGTCCAAGACGCTGGCTCTGTACGGCTCTCCTTTGAAACGAAGCTCTGTAGCCAGCACGGGCGTGTTTGTTCGCATCGAAGACTTCCACAATCCACATCGGTTACATGACGCACTTTCCCATCACAGCCCCAACAAAATAGAATAGAAAGCAGCTGAACACTGTTCGTTCTCGGGGGATAACCCATGCGATAAGGGGCTTTTGTGTTCCAATCCTGACCGACTCATCGCCACTTGCCAGGTTATGCGAATGGATTTGCCTCGATGCAAGACGCCAACATTGCCGAAACCACTTTGCTCGTTGTCGGCGCTGACAAGATCAGCGCTGCGCTTGTCAGCAAGATCGAACGCTGGCCGGGTCTTGTCATTGCGACAGACAACTCGATGTCGTTGCGGCGCGTGTGGCGCATCTTGCACAGTGGCGCGCTTCTGTGGAGCGACCTTGCCCGGATGTCATGGTGCGAATTGCGGCGGCAGCGTGTAAAAACAGCGCCTGCGGATGACAGCATTCGCTCAAATGAAGACCTTTTGCAGTTGATCACACGTGAACGCGCAAAGCATGTTGTGCTGTTCCGGGCCGGGCTGATCGTCAACAAGAAGGTGCTTGCGCTGCCTGTCTCGATCCTCAACGTGCATTGCGCGGCCATAGCGACTCATGGCGGTCTGGCGTCGATCCGGCGCGCCCTTCAAGATGGCACCCTTGAGCAAGCAGCAACACTGCACCGTGTCACAGAGCGGATTGATCAGGGTGAGATGCTAGCCGAGGAGCCTTTTCGGCTCGACAGCACCCGTTCCTACTGCTGGAATGAAAGTGTGGCTTACGAAGCCGGAACGAGGCTCGCACTGCGTGTGCTGCGCACGCCGGATGCTCTGAAGCAACTCAATGTGTGAAACGGGATGCCAGCTTCCTTGCAACATTGATCCCTGAGCACAATCGAGCTTGGTGGTCTGTGATGGCGGTCAACCCAAGTATACGGTCGGCCATTCGTTGTCCTGATGTGTCGGCTGCACGTGTCGCATCAGGGTGCGTCCATCACTCAGATCCTGCCGCCGACGGCGTCTGGCGCAACCGAACTCTCGTTCACGGCTGGCGGGGCCAGCGGAAATCGTCTGCGCGGCCTGGTGCTGCAACCGGGGCGCGTCCTTCAGTGAACACGCGGTCGAGTTCAGGCGGTGCCAGGAGTGGGCCTCTTGCCATGACGGAAGGCAGCAATGTGCCTCCGTTTGACAGGGCAGGGCCCGTCAAGGGCAACACGGGTCCAGCGATGGGCTTCACCCTGATCACGGGGAGGGCGATGGGCTCAAGGCCAGTCCCAAGGCGGGCCATCTGGTCGATCAGGCGATCAATGCCGCCGGGCTGAAGCTCGATGGGCAGAGGCTGAGCTGGCTGGATGTCGGCTCCGCCCAACAGTGGAAGAACGGGTCCGGGGGCTGCCAGCACAGGGCCGGTGGCCATGTCAGGCAGCAGCCTGCGCAAGGCCACGTCGGCAAAGTGCGCTGCCTTGCGCGCGCCGGAACGCGTGAAATGCACACCATCACCCGCGCGCAACCGTGCGATCTGGCCCGTGAGATCGGCACCATTGGCGCTGTAGCGGTTCTCCGCATCGACAAAACCGGGCCACAGATCGACATAGGTGCCACCTGCCCGCTCGACACGCTGGCGGTAGATGTCGGTGATCATGGCGAGATCGGCTGACAGGCGCGGGTTCTGCATCGGCGGCGCGCCGACCCAGACAAGCGGGATGCGCCTATCTGCGAAGACCTGCGCGATCGCGTCGACCCTGTCCTGGTAGATCTCGCGCCAGCGCTCGCTCAATGGCTCATGCGTGATCTCGCCTTCGCGGATGGCCTGCCTGTCGTTGGAGCCGATCAGCATGACGGCAAGCGACATTTTCTGATCGCTTGCCAGCAGGTCGCGCACGACCTTGGGCCAATCATGAAAATCTGCCCGCACCAACCCGCTGTCCGAGCGTGATTTGCGGATCACGGTGGCCGTTGGTGTGTCTCCCAGGGCCTCATCAAGTCCGCCAGCAAGCAACTCCGCGAGCGTATCGCCCAGAACCACCACGAAGGTCACTGGATCAACCTTTGGCTTGGCCAGCGCCAGGTCAGGCGATTGGGACGGCGTGCGTGGCTGGCCAGGCTCGATCAGGGTCCTGCGGACGGGCGCCCTGACGCGCGGCACGGCCACGATGCGCGGACCCGGATTGAGGCGCGGTCCAAACAGCGAACCCCGCTGCAAGGTCGGGTCAAACATGAACGAATCGCTCTGGGCATGAAGCGATGGCCCGCCAGCCACGAGCAAAAGCAATGTGGCTGCCACAACAGACAAGGATGAGCGCCAGATGCCCATGCGTGTGCGACCCTTCGTGAATGTGGCCTGATGATAGCAGAGCTTTGCCGCGCCGTCAGCGGCCTGTCTGCATCCTCGCCAGCAATTGCGGCGTTGGATATCCATCCGGAATGATGCCGTTGCGGCTCTGGTATTGCCTGACAGCCTCGCGTGTGCCTGATCCGATCCGGCCATCGCCGTCCCCGGCATACAGGCCAAGTGCCTTGAGACGCCGCTGAAGCTCCTGGATCTGCACCTTGCCGAGACGCGGCGCAGCGACCGGCCAATCGCCCTGGATTGCGGCGCGCCCTGCGATCCTGTCACCCAGATGGCCCACGCCAAGCGCATAGGCATCGGATGAGTTGTAGGTCTTGATCACGTCGAAGTTCGAGGTGAGGAGGAAGACCGGCCCCGTGTGTCCAGCCGGGAAGAACAACCGGGCTTCACCCGATGAGGGCAGGCGTGAACCATTGGCGCGGGTCACGCCGGCCTGCGCGAAACTGGCGAAAGAGCCTTTCAGCAAGGCATAGCTGTAGCCTTCGGGCAACACCACTTCCACGCCCCAAGGCAGGCCGGGTGTCCACCCGAAGGACTTGAGATAGTTTGCGGTGGATGCCAGCGCGTCTGTGGGTGTGTCCCAGATGTCGGCATGAGAACCGGAATAGGCCACGGCATGCTTCATGTAGCTTGATGGCATGAACTGGGTGTGGCCCATGGCACCTGCCCATGAACCCCGCATCTCGGTGCGCTCTGCCAGTCCTTTTTCGAGAATTTCCAGTGCTGTCAGCAATTCGTCACGAAAGAAATCGCCTCGGTAGCGGGCTGATGCCAGCGTCGCCAGCGAACGGATGACATCCTTGTCGCCCTTGAACGAGCCATAGCCGGTTTCCATGCCCCAGATGCCGACAACGATCTCCTTCGGCACGCCATGGGTCTGTTCGATGCTGGCGAGGGCGCTCGCATTGTTCTGAAGTGCCGCCTGGCCGCGGGAGATGCGCGAGCCGCCCACGGCATTGGTCAGGTAGGTCCAGATAGGCGCCACGAATTCCGACTGTTTTTTCGTCAATGCGATGATCGAGGCATCGGGCGTGAGGCCGCGAAAGGCCGTGTCGAATGTGCTGCGCGAAATGCCCCTGGCTTGCGCCAGCGGCCAAAGGTTCTGCAGGAAACGCTGGAACCCTGCAGACTGCTCTGCCGAAGCATCACTGGTGCGCTCGGTCTGCGCTGTGGCAAGGCTCGGCATCACACATGCAAGGCCGCACAGCATGATGGCCAGCGCACAATGGTGCATTAGGCCTGGGTGCATTAGGCCTGGCCGCATGGGGGCTGGAACAGTGGTGGGGGGCTTTCGCATCTGGGCGGGTTTTCGCATCGCGGCTCCGGCTTGGTGTGTCGTGGTTGATGTCATCTGTGCGATATACGCCGAGCTTATTGGGCTGGAACTTGGTTAATCAAACGTTAACATGGCTGTCACCGCACATGCCGTAAGGGTGGTTGCAAACAAGGATGTTCACCCAGCTTTCACACGTCGCGTGGCATTGCTCATGTCAAGTCTGTCACCGCACATCATGAAAAAGCAGCTTTCCCCATGACAAAACCGATCCGCATGGCCGTCCTTCCCGTCGCCGGTCTTGGCACCCGTTTCCTGCCCGCCACCAAGGCCATTCCGAAAGAGATGCTCACGGTGGTGGATCGGCCTGTTGTGCAGCATGTCGTCGATGAGGCACGTGCTGCCGGAATCGAACATTTCGTCTTCGTCACAGGCCGCAACAAGGGCATGATCGAAGATCATTTCGACCATGCCTACGAACTCGAGGACACCTTGCAGCGGCGCGGCAAGCTGAAGGAACTGGATGGCCTCAAGGCCGACATGTTGCCGGCAGGCGGTGCGAGCTTCACCCGCCAGCAGGCCCCGCTGGGGCTCGGTCATGCCGTCTGGTGCGCGCGCGACATCATCGGTGATGAGCCGTTTGCCCTTTTGCTGCCAGACATGCTGCACCACACCTCCGGCAAGGGCTGCCTGGCCGAGATGATCGAAGCCTATAACAAGCATGGCGGCAACCACATCGCCGTGGCGCCGGTTCCGG
>JANMIB010000014.1:0-7651 GCA_031375605.1 Allobosea sp.
GGCCCAGGCCGAAGGCCAGACGCCGACAACGCCATTGTCCCCTCCGGTGACCTCAACCCACTGGAAGCAGACGGCATAGACGATCTGCGCGAAAGCCAGCGTCAGCATGGCCAGATAGATGCCGGACAAGCGCACGATGAAATAGCCAAACAGCGCGGCGAACGCGCCGGCGATCAGCGGCGCAAGCAGAAGGGCAGGCTCCATCGCCATTCCGAGTTTTGTTGCAAGCAGACCCGCCGCATAGGCACCGAGGCCAAAATAAGCCGCATGGCCGAACGACACGATGCCGCCAACCCCGATCAGGAAATGCAAGGAGAACGCCGCCAGCGCCAGAACCAGCACCTCGATCCCGACCTTGACCATGTAATTGTCGCCCACCAGCGGAATGGCCAGAAGCACCGCGATGGCGATGGCCGCCACGATGTTGTCAAGCGTGCCGAAGCGCTTCAACGACAGGATGCCTTCAGGCAGGATGGCACGGCCCGCAGCCGCATCAGGCCTGCCGAACAGGCCCCATGGCTTGATGACCAGCACCACGGCCATCAGCAGGAACACCAGAACCAGTGTGATCTTGGGAAAGATCAGGATGCCGAAGGCCTGCAACTGGCCGATCAGCAGCGCCGCAATGAACGCGCCGGGGATCGACCCCATGCCGCCGATCACCGTGACCACGAAAACCTCTGTGATGATCGAGATGTCCATCTGCGTGTTGATCGCCACGCGCGGAACCTGCAGCGCGCCGCCAAGCCCGGCGAGGGAAGCACCCAGAAACAGCGTGCCTGTGAACAGCCAGGACTGGTTGACGCCAAGCGCGGCCACCATCTCGCGGTCTTGCGTCGCAGCGCGGATCAGCACGCCGAAGCGCGTTTTCTGCATCAGCAGCCAGAGCAGCCCCAGCACGACAAGGCCCATCAGGATCAAGAACAGCTCATAGGCCGGAAAGCGCTGGTCCATGATGAAAACGCCATGGCGCAGGGATGGCGCACGCGGACCGGGAATTTCCACAGCGCCCCAGATCTTGATCACCAGATCCTGCACGATCAGCACGACCCCGAACGTTGCAAGCAACTGGAACAGTTCCGGCACCTTGTAGATGCGGCGCATCAGGATCATTTCCATCAGCGCGCCGATCACACCGACGATCAAGGCCGAGACAAGGATGCCCAAGAGGAACATCGGCAGCGAACGGTCGATGTCCAGCAGGCGCGGCACGATGGTGACAGCAAGATAGGCCCCTAGCATGTAAAGCGAGCCATGCGCAAAATTCACGATCCGCGTCACGCCGAACACGATCGTCAGCCCCGACGCGATGATGAACAGCGACGAGGCGCTGGCCAAGCCAGACAGCGACTGGATGATGATGAAGGAGAGATCCATCGCAGTTACGTCATTCTCGGGCGAAGCGCAGCTAAGACCCGAGAACCTCATCACGGGCATGGGGTGGTCGGGTCAAGCCCGACCATGACGGCGACGGGAAAGTCACCCCTTCCGGACCGCCTTCACATCGGCCTCTGGGAACATGTATTTCGCGCCGTCTTCGAAGCGCCAGTTCTTCATCACCCCAGCCTTGCCGTTCAGAGCTGTTTCGCCCACCCAGGCCCCCATGGTGGCCTGCTTGTCGATGCCTCGCATGGTGACAGGGCCGGAAATGGTCTCGAACTTCATGTCGTCGAAGGCCTTCAGCAGGGCTTCGGTCTCCACCGAACCGGCCTTGTTGATCAGATCGCGCGTCATGTAGGCAAACACATAGCCAAGGAACGAGCCAAGACGGGGCGTGTCATTGAATTTCGCACGGTAGGCCGCGACGAAAGCGACATGCGCCGGATCGGTGATCTGTTCCCACGGATAACCCGTCACCAGCCAGCCCTCCGGCGTCTCCTCGCCGAGCGGGATCATGTATTCGGGTTCGCCGGTCAAAAGGCTGACCACCGTGCGGCGCTCGAAAAGGCCGCGCGTGTTGCCCTCGCGCACGAACTGGGTGAGATCAGCGCCGAAGGTGACGTTGAAAATGCCGTCAGGCCGCGATTGCGCCAGCGCGCCGACTGTGGCACCGGCATCGATACGGCCCAGCGCGGGAAACTGCTCCGCCACGACCTCGAAACCGGGGGTTGCTTCTGCCATCAGGCGTTTGAAGTTGGCTGCGGCAGACTGGCCATACTCGTAGTTCGGCGCGACAATCGCCCAGCGCTTGACGCCGCGTGCCTTCACAGCATCCACCAGCATCTTCGTCTGCATGTAGGTGGAGGGGCGCAGGCGATAGGTGTAGCGGTTGCCCTGCGCCATGGTCAGCGCATCAGACAGCGGCTCGGTTGCCAGAAACAGAATCTTGCGCTGGTTGGCGAAATCGGACACGGCGAGGCCGACATTCGACAGGAATGTGCCCGCGATGAAGGCCACGTTCTCGCGCGTCACCAGCTCTTCGGCCACGCGCACGGCATCGCCCGGTGTCGAGCCATCATCGCGGAACACGAATTCAAGCGGTCGGCCCAGCACGCCGCCCTTTGCATTGATCTCGTCCTGCGCCATCTGGATCGCATTGCGATACGGTAGGGCGAACGAGGCCATGCGGCTGTAGGAATTAAGCTCGCCGACGCGGACAGGTGCACCCGTTGCAGCCGTTTGCGAAATGGCAGGGCCTGCAAAGCTGGCGGCACCAAGGCCTGCAACGACCGTGCGACGTGTGAAACCCTGCGACATCGAATATCTCCTGACGCCCTGCTGGCGGCTTGCGTCGAGATGATAGCGGCAAGTCAGGCATGCGCAAGATGGTCCGGCATCAACCGTGCCGCGCGGGCGGCTTGATGGTTCCATGGCGGCCAATTTCCAGCGTCGGTGGCGGCTGGCATGTATGTGAGATGACGTGCCCCAAAGGTCCAAGATGTCGGCGCGGCATTGCAAGTGCCGAGACAAAAATCGTCGCCGGAGTGTCATTCCAGGATGAAACACACATCGTTAGATTTACCTGTTGGAAATAGACAAAACGTTAGGTTTTCTGGTGTCAAATTCGATGAATTGAGAGTTAGGAGGAATTTTCGTCTCATTTTACGGGAGCTTTCGATGTATGATACCAATCTTCTGGTCAAACTCGGCCATGACGGGCGCGCTCCGGCTCCATTCGAGCCCCATTTCACGACAGCTGCCGATCTGGTCGCGAGTTTCAACCGTTACCATCAGATCGGCTTCTGGGAACTGGACGTTTCAAAGAAGACCGTCTTCTGGTCGCGGGAAGCCTTCGCGATCCACGGCATCGACAGCAACGAAGGTTTCGTTCCCCTGCAGAAGGCACTGTCATTCTACGTCGCTGAAGACGTCAAGAAAGTCGAAGACATTCTGCGCAAGTCGATTGCCGTCAAACAGGGCTTTCATTTCAAGCTGCGCATCAAGCGGCCCGACAACAAGACATGCGTTGTAGAAGCCATCGGTGATGTAAAGACACGCCCCGAAGATGGCGGAGTCATCATTTATGGCTCCTTCCGTGACATCACATCCCAGACCGGGTTCGAGAACTCCCGCCTCGGCCAGAAGGATCTGATCCTGCGCATGCTGAAAACAGCCCCTATTCCGGCCATGATCACGGACGAGAAGCTGCGGTATATCTACGTCAATGACCGTTTCAACATCGAATTCAACCTCACCGAAGAACAGACCGCCCCCCTCACATCGCACGAGGCCGTATTCCCGGATATGCCGCCGGTATGGAAGCAAGCGCTGGCCGTCGCGCTTTCAGGCAAGCCGATGGCGCTGACACGCGATGTGTTCCAGCGTGCTGGCGGGGAAAAATACCTGCTGGACTGGGTTCTGCAACCCTGGACCGCGCAGACAGGCCAGATTGGCGGGGTGGTCATGCTTCTGAAGATTCACAAATTCTTCCCGAGGCTGACACCGGCCACCGTGATGTCTGGCACCATGGCTCCGCCCGAAACGCTTCAAATCGGAGCCGTATCAGAGCCACCCCGCCAGATCGCACAGGCGGGCTGACTACTTCTCGACAAAAGCCTTCTCGATGACGTAATGCCCCGGTTTCGAGGATGATCCCTCCTCGAAACCGCGTGCTTTCATCAGCACGACCACATCCTTCAGCATGTCTTCAGAGCCGCAGATCATCACCCTGTCATGGATGGGATCAAGCGGGGCAAGCCCTGCCTTGGCCGAAATGGTTCCATCCTCAAGCCCGGTGGTGACGCGGCCTTTGTTGGTGAAGTCCTCGCGTGTCACGGTCGGATGATACAGAAGCTTGTCCCCGATGATCTCTGCCATGATCTCGTCGTGCCTCAAGCCTTCGACAATGTGCTGGCTGTAGCCAAGCTCATCGACATGGCGGCAGCCATGGATGGCCACGACCTTCTCATAGCGCTCGTAGACATTGAAATCACGGATGATGCTGGCGAACGGCGCGAACCCGGTTCCGGTCGAGACCAGATAGAGATTACGGCCCGGAAGCAGGTTTTCCTGCAACAATGTCCCCGTGGGCTTGCGGCCCACCAGAACGACATCACCTTCACGGATGCTCTGCAGACGCGACGTCAACGGGCCATCAGGAACCTTGATCGAGAAGAATTCGAGGCCATCATCGTGGTTCGGGCTGGCCATCGAATAGGCCCGCAAGAGCGGCCTGCCATCAACCAAAAGTCCAATCATGGCAAACTGCCCATTCTCGAACCGGAAGGCCGGATCACGCGTGGTGCGAAAGGAAAAAAGCCTGTCGGTCCAGTGATGAACCTCAGTGACGACGGCTTCGTGAAAGGCGGCCATTCAGAATGTGCTCCAGCGCTTGTGCTGGCTGATTAGTTCAGGAATGACACGTCAGCAAGCATGACGATCAGACGGCTCACTTAATGGCATCAACCGTTCCACGCGCCTTTGGCCGAAACGCATGCGTCGCGCATGGATTCCATCATCTGTCTTGGCAAAACGCAGGCATTGGCCGCCGGCGCTGATCGGCCCTTGATCCTGACGGCACGCACGCGGCAACACTCTGCAAGCGCGGCTCCTGATTGTGCTGTGCAGACAGGCGGCTTCTCGGTGCAATTCAGAGACTGTGCGCTGGCGAGATCAGGCGCTGTGGCAAAGGCACCCAGGCAGAGGAAAAATGCAATTGCGGACCTGACATTCATGGCTGACCTCTTGTCTCGAATACCTCCCCATGCAAAAGATTACTTGTCAATACGTCAAAAATGCAGCCACTGCTGGTTTTGTCCTATCTCACACCACCACTTCGCGCATGGGCTGTGCCTCGACCTCGAACACGCGCATGTAACGCGAAATTTCCGTGTTGGGGCCGGTCGCCTTGGTTGGATTGTCGCTGATCTTGACCGCAGGCCTTCCGTTGGCCGAAACCACCTTGCAGACAACGGAGATCGGATCGAGCGTGCGGTCTGGCGCGAGCCCGCGAAAATCATTGGTGAGGAGCGTGCCCCAGCCGAAACCGAAGCGGACGCGTCCGCGGAAATGACTGTGGATCTTCTCGATCATGTCGACATCCAGCCCGTCCGAGAAGATGATCTGGCGCGTCATCGGGTCCACACCCCTGCCCTTCCACCAGGCAATCGCCTCGTCACCGCCCACGATGGGGTCCTTGGAATCGATGCGGATGCCCGTCCATGCGTCCATCCATTTCGGCGCGCGGGCAAGGAAGCCGCTGGTGCCATAGGTGTCAGGCAGGATGATGCGAAGATTGCCCTCGTAGTCCTGCTGCCAGTCTGCCAGCACCTGATAGGGCGCGTTGGCAAGCTCCGCATCGGTCTTGGCCAACGCCGAATAAACCATCGGCAGTTCATGCGCATTGGTGCCGATGGCTTCGGCCTCACGCCGCATTGCGATCAGGCAGTTCGAGGTACCGAGAAAGTTCTTGCCCAGCCCTTCCATCATGGCCTGCACGCACCAGTCCTGCCACAGGAAGCCATGGCGGCGGCGTGTGCCGAAATCGGCGATGCGCAGGTCATCCAGCTTTTGCAGCCGTGTAATCTTTTCCCACACGCGCGTCATGCCGCGGGCATAAAGCACCTGAAGCTCGAAGCGGCCCATGCCGCGCAGCACGGCGCGCGAACGCATCTCGTTGATGATGGCGAGCGCCGGAATTTCCCACATTGTCGTCTCGACCCATGGCCCGTCGAAGGTCAGCTCATACTGGCCGTCGCGCTGTTCAAGATGATATTCAGGCAGCTTGAGGTTCTCGAACCACTCCATGAAATCGGGCGAGAACATCTGGCGGCGGCCATAGAACATGTTGCCGCGCAGCCAGGTGCTTTCCCCGCGTGACAGCCGGAGCGTGCGGACGTGGTCAAGCTGCTCGCGCAATTCGCCGGGGTCGATGATGTCGGCCAGCCGGATTTTGGTGGTCCGGTTGATCAGCGAAAAACAGGCGCGCGTCTGCCGCTGGCGCCGGTAGATCGTCTGCGCCATCAGGATCTTGTAAAAATCCGTGTCGAGCAGCGACCGGACGATCGGATCGATCTTCCAGGTGTGGTTGTAAACGCGGGCAGCCAGATCAGTCATGGACAGGTTCAATCTGCAATTTCATTCGCGCCCACTGGACCACGAAATGTCGCATGTGGCGAGAGGGCGCGGCGAAACCAGCCGTCCTCACCTTTCGCCCATGTCCCAATACAGCCCCGCCATGATGCCAAGTGCTTCCCGGAACAGGGCAGCAGGAACATGCTCATCCGGCGCATGCTGGGAGCAGCCGGGATAGGAGTGCGGCACCCAGATGGTCTTGAGGTTCAGCACGTCGGCAAAAATGTCGTTGGGCAAGGCACCGCCAAGATTGGGCAGCAGGGCCGGTCTGGTCCCGGTGGTCGCCTCCAGCGAGGCGCAGGCCTTCTCGACCCACGGATCCGCAGGATCAAGCCGCGTCGCGCCAAACACCTCGTCGCGTGCGCTCGTGACCTCGACCATGCCCAGCCCCTCACGCGCCAGATGGCGGCGGATGGCGGGAATCACGTCGTTCTGGTCGACATCGACGGTGAACCTGAGTTGGCAACGCGCGAAGGCGCGGGGCGGGATGGCATTGACCGGCGCTTTCGGATCACCCGTCTCGAAGGCCAGAACTTCGAAATTGCACCAGCCATAGACCTTTTCGGCCCCGGTCAGGCCCGGCTCGCCCCACCACGGCTCGATGGCCGGACCGTCTGCGCCGCCATCGACCACAAGGCCCTCCAGCGCCTTGCGGACTGCAGTCGGGATGCCGTGCTTGGGAACCAGCTCCGGAATGCGGATCTGCCCGTTGGCCCCGACAATGCGCGAAATGGCATGGGCGAGGAGGATCCCCGGATTGGAAATCAGCCCGCCCCAATTGCCGGAGTGATGGCCGCCCGCGCGCGCGTTCACCGTCAGGTCCAGCGCCAGAGCCCCGCGCGCACCTAGAAAGATCGTGGGACGTTCGGCTGACAGGCGTGGTCCGTCGGAGGCGATCAGAATGTCGGCCCTGAAAGCGTCCGCATGCTCGATGCACAATTCCCGCAGGCCCGGCGAGCCGGTTTCCTCGCCCATCTCGATCAGATAGCGCGCATTGAAACCAAGCTTGCCGCGTGTCCGGAGCACAGCCGCCATCGCCGCCATGTTGACGCTGTGCTGGCCCTTGTTGTCGGCCACGCCCCGCCCGTACCAGCGTCCGTCCTGCTCGGTCAGTGTCCAGGGGGACATCGCGTCGCGC